>NZ_DAOKZA010000034.1:0-40447 GCF_035325925.1 Azohydromonas sp.
AGGAGTTCTTCGGCAAGGAGCCGCGCAAGGACGTCAACCCCGACGAGGCGGTGGCCGTCGGCGCCGCGATCCAGGGCCAGGTCCTGGGCGGCGAGCGCAAGGACGTGCTGCTGCTCGACGTCACCCCGCTGAGCCTGGGCATCGAGACGCTGGGCGGCGTGATGACCAAGATGATCAAGAAGAACACCACGATCCCGACCAAGTTCAGCCAGGTGTTCTCGACCGCCGACGACAACCAGCCGGCGGTCACGATCAAGGTCTTCCAGGGCGAGCGCGAGATGGCCGCGGGCAACAAGAGCCTGGGCGAGTTCAACCTCGAGGGCATTCCGCCGGCGCCGCGCGGCCTGCCGCAGATCGAGGTCACGTTCGACATCGACGCCAACGGCATCCTGCATGTCAGCGCCAAGGACAAGGGCACCGGCAAGGAGAACAAGATCACCATCAAGGCGAACTCCGGCCTGTCGGAGGCCGAGATCGAGAAGATGGTCAAGGACGCCGAGCTCAACGCCGCCGAGGACCACCGCAAGTTCGAGCTGGTGCAGGCGCGCAACCAGGCCGACGCGATGGTGCACTCGGTGAAGAAGAGCCTGGCCGAGCACGGCGACAAGCTCGACGCCGGCGAGAAGGAGAAGATCGAGTCGGCGCTGAAGGACGCCGAGGCGGCGATCAAGGGCGACGACAAGGCCGACATCGAGGCCAGGACCGAGGCGCTGATGGCGGCCAGCCAGAAGCTCGGCGAGAAGATGTACGCCGACGCGCAGGCCGCCGCCGCGGCGGCCGGTGCGGCCGGCGACGGGGCCGGGCAGCCGCAGTCGCAGGCCAAGCCGGCCGACGACAACGTCGTCGATGCCGAGTTCAAAGAAGTGAAGAAGTGACACGCGGATCGGCCCCGGGGGGCCGGCCGCGGGTCTGCGCCGCGTTCGAGGTGAGCGACCCGGTCCTCACCTCGACGCGGCGGTTCCGTTTCGGGTGAACCGAGATCGCTCATGGCAGCCAAGCGCGACTACTACGACGTCCTCGGGGTGGCGAAGAACGCCTCCGACGACGACATCAAGAAGGCCTACCGCAAGCTGGCCATGAAGCACCACCCTGACCGCAACCAGGGTGACGAGGCGAGGAAGGCCGAGGAGAAGTTCAAGGAGGCCAAGGAGGCCTACGAGATGCTCTCCGACCCGCAGAAGCGCGCCGCGTACGACCAGTTCGGCCATGCCGGCGTCGACCCGAACATGGGCATGGGTCGCGGCGGCGCGGGGCCGGAGGGCTTCGGCGGCTTCGCGGAAGCCTTCGGCGACATCTTCGGCGACCTGTTCGGCGCCGGCGCGGCCGGCGCGCGCCGCGGCGGCAAGCAGGTCTACCGCGGCGCCGACCTCAGCTACGCGATGGAGATCACGCTCGAGGAGGCGGCGCACGGCAAGGACACGCAGATCCGCATCCCGAGCTGGGACGGCTGCGAGACGTGCCACGGCAGCGGCGCCAAACCCGGCACCAGCGCCAAGACCTGCAGCAGCTGCAACGGCGCCGGCACGGTGCACCTGCGCCAGGGCTTCTTCAGCATCCAGCAGACCTGCCCGCACTGTCACGGCAGCGGCAAGATCATCCCCGACCCCTGCCCCAGCTGCCACGGCGCCGGGCGCGTGAAGAAGCAGAAGACGCTCGAGGTCAAGATCCCGGCCGGCATCAACGAGGGCATGCGCATCCGCTCGGCGGGCAACGGCGAGCCGGGCACCAACGGCGGGCCGCCGGGCGACCTGTACATCGAGATCCGCATCCGGCAGCACGACATCTTCGAACGCGACGGCGACGACCTGCACTGCACCGTGCCGGTGGGCGTGACCACCGCCGCGCTCGGCGGCACGATCGAGGTGCCCACGCTCGGCGGCAAGGCCGAGATCGAACTGCCCGAGGGCACGCAGCACGGCAAGACGTTCCGCCTGCGAGGCAAGGGCATCAAGGGCATCCGCTCGAGCTACCCGGGCGACCTGTACTGTCACGTCGCGATCGAGACGCCGGTCAAGCTGACGGAACACCAGCGCAAGCTGCTGCGCGAGCTCGACGAGAGCTTCCGCAAGGGCGGCGACCGCCACTCGCCGAACGCCAAGAGCTGGACCGACCGCGTCAAGGACCTGTTCAAGTAGCCTGCGGACTCAAGTCGCAGCGCCGGCGGCCGATACGCCGGCGATGTACCTGCTCGATCGCGACATCGCCGACTGCCGCGCCCTGCTCGTCGACGGCAACCCGACGTCGCGCAGCATCCTCGCCGCGCAGATGCGCGAGTTCGGCGTCGTGCACATCGTGCAATGTTCACGCACCGCCGACGCACGCAAGCGCCTCGAACTCGAGAACTACGACCTGGTGCTGTGCGAACAGCACTTCCACGGCGACGGCTACTCGGGCCAGGACCTGCTCGACGACCTGCGCCGCGCGCAGATGCTGCCGTACGCGACGGTGTTCCTGATGATCACCGGCGAAGCGAGCTACGCCAGCGTCGCCGAGGCCGCCGAGTCGGCGCTCGACGGCTACCTGCTCAAGCCCTACACCGCGCAGGCGCTGGCCGAGCGCGTCAAGCAGGCGCGCGCGCGCAAGCGCGCGCTCAACGACGTCTTCGCCGCGATCGAGGCTGACCGGCCCGCCGACGCGGCCGCGCTGGCGCTGCGGCGCTTCGGGCAGCGTGCGCCGTTCTGGTTGTACGCGGCGCGCATCGGCGCCGAACTGCTGCTGCGTCTGGGCCGGGTTCCCGCCGCTTCGCAGGTCTACGAGGCGGTGCTCGCACACAAGCCGCTGGCGTGGGCGCGGCTGGGCGTGGCGCGTGCTCAGGCCGACGCCGGCCAGGCGATCGCCGCGCTGCGCACGCTCGACGCGCTGGCCGCCGACGAGCCGCAGTACGCCGATGCGCTGGATCTTCGCTCGCGGGTGCAGCTCGAGCTGGGCCAGCTCGACGCGGCACTGCGCAGCGCCCGCGACGCCAGCACGACGACACCGGGCTCGATCGAACGCGTGCAGCGCCTGGGCCTGCTCGCGTTCTACCGCGGCCAGGTCGACGAGGCGACGAGGGCGCTCGAGCGCGCGGTGGCGCAAGGCATCGGCTCGAAGATGTTCGACCCGCTGGCGCTGCTGCTGCTCGGCGCGCTGCGTTTCCGCGCGCGCGAGCGCAAGGGCCTGCTGCGCTGCCTCGACAACCTCGAGCACCTGGCGCGCGGAGACGACACCCCACGCCTGCCGCGCTTCGTGCGCGTGCTGCGCGCGCTCGACCTGATGCTGCAACGCCAGGTCGGCGCGGTGGCGCAGGCCGTCGACGCACTGGCCGCCGAACGGCTGGAGCCGGACTTCGACCTCGAGGCCGCGTGCAACCTGCTGACGCTGCTCGCGCTGCTGGCCGACACCGGGATCCGCCTCGAGCAGGTGCCCGCCTGGACCGAGCAGCTGGCGCTGCGTTTTTGCACCACCAAGGGGTCGACCGAACTGCTCGCCGGCGCCGCGCTCGACCAGCCGCACACCGCCGAGGCGGTGCAGCGTGCGCACGCGCGCGTACTCGCCCTGGCCGAGCAGGCGATGGCGCTGAAGATGGACGGCGATCCGCGCGGCGCGGTGCGCGCGCTGATCGCACACGGCGCGCAGACGCACAACGCCAAGCTCCTCGAGACGGCCGCGATGACGCTGCACCGCTACCGCACCCAGATCGCCGACGCCGATGCCCTCGCCGCCACCGTCGACGCGATGCGCGAGCGCCACCCCGCCGCCGCCCTGCCGCGGCTCGGCCAGGCGCTCGGACGCCAAGCCGGGGGGCTGCGCCTGCGCACGGCCGCAGCCGCGATCGCCTCGTCGGCGGCGGCGGCGTAGCGCCGGACGCCGCGGCGACGCCGACGCCGCGCGCACCGCGCACGACGTGGTCGCGGCTGCGACATGGCTGCACGACCGTGACGCCAACGCCTGGCTGGCGCTGGCCCGCAACGAGATCGGGCGCTGCGCGACCAATGGCTTCGCGTGGCACAGCCGCGCGCATCAGCGCGCGCGGCTGCTCGCGCTCGGCAGCCAGCCGCAGGGGGCGATCGACGCGCTGCGCCGCGCCGTCGACGCCGACTGGCGCCGCGCCTGAGGCATCGCGCTGCGTCCGGCGCTCGCCGTCGTCGCGCTGAGGCCCGAGGTCGGCGCACTGATCGGTGCGCTGCGCCTCGAGATCGCACGCCAGCGCGCAAGGGTCGAGCGCGAAGGCGGCTGATCGGCGCGGCGCGGCTCGGCGGCACGACCGGCGAGGCGGTGCGCGACGGCTGCCGGTCGCACCGCCCGCCGGCGCCTGGCACCCGCATCGACGGTCAGCCGAACAAGTCGCCTTGCTTGGCGTCAATCGTCGTGCCGGCGCGCAACGGTGCCTGGAAACCCGATGCGTCGAGCTCGATGCGCGTGGCGTTCAGGCCCAGCCGCGCGGCGGCCTTGCGCAGGCGCTGGCGCAGCAACTCGGCCCACACACCCTGCCCGGTCATGCGTGTGCCGAAATTCGGGTCGTTGTCGCGACCTGCGCGCATCTCGCGCACGCGCGCCATCACCCGCTGCGCACGCGACGGGAAGTGCCGTTGCAGCCAGTCCTGGAACAGCGGGCTCACTTCCCAGGGCAGGCGCAGCACGATGCTGAACGCAGCGCGCGCGCCGGCCCCGGCGGCGGCTTCGAGGATGCGTTCGAGCTCGGGTTCGTTGACGAAAGGGATGATCGGCGAGACGCTGACCCCGACAGGCACGCCCGCGCTCGCCAGCGTCGCGATCGTGCGCAGCCGCCGGTGCGGCGCTGCGGCGCGCGGCTCCATGATGCGCGCCAGCGCCGGGTCCAGCGTGGTCAGCGAGACGTACACCGCGGCCCGACCGGCCTGCGCCATCGGCGCGATCAGGTCGAGGTCGCGTTCGACCAGCGCCGACTTGGTGACGATCGCGAACGGGTGCGCGCACTCGGCCAGCACCTGCAGCACCGCACGCGTGATACCCAACCGCCGCTCGACCGGCTGGTAGGCGTCGGTCGCCGAGCCGATGTTGATCAGTGCCGGCTGGTAGGTGCGGCTGCCCAGCGCCTCGCGCAGCCGCTCCGCGGCGTTGACCTTGGCGACGATGCGCGTCTCGAAGTCCAGCCCCGGCGATAGGTTGAGGTAGCTGTGTGTCGGCCTCGCGTAGCAGTAGATGCAGCCGTGTTCGCAGCCGCGGTACGGGTTGATCGACAGGTCGAAGCCGATGTCGGGCGAGTCGTTGCCCGTGAGGATGGTGCGCACGCGCTGCTCGATGACCTGCGTGTGCGGCGCCAGCCGTTGCTCGGTGGCGTGCTGCTCGAGCGTGCCCCAGCCGTCGTCGAAGGCTTCGCGGCGGTCGCCGTCGAAGCGGTGGGCGATGGCCCAGTCGGTGCCGCGCCCCTTCGTGGTGGGCTGGCAGACCCAACGGACCTGAGCGGCAACGCAAGAGCGGGAGGCGTCTGGCATACTGTAAATATATACAGTTATCGCCCGATGCGCCAGCACTCACCGCCCCGACGCGCCCCGGCAACGCGCCCGGCGGGGCGCTGCGATCAGTAGCCCGGGTCGGCGTGCCCGGCGGCCAGGTTTTCGAAGCGCGTCAGCGGCTTCAGGAAGGTCAGCTTCACCTCGCCGGTGGGCCCGTTGCGCTGCTTGCCGATGATGATCTCGGCCACGCCCGGCTCCTTGCTGTCCTTGTTGTAGTAGTCGTCGCGGTAGATGAACATGATGACGTCGGCATCCTGCTCGATCGCGCCGGACTCGCGCAGGTCGCTCATCATCGGGCGCTTGTCGTTGCGCGTCTCGACGCTGCGGTTGAGCTGCGACAGTGCGATCACCGGGCACTGCAGTTCCTTGGCCAGCGCCTTCAGGCCCCGGCTGATCTCGCCGAGTTCGGTGGCGCGGTTCTCGTCGCTCGAACTGCTGCCGCTCATCAGCTGCAGGTAGTCGACGACGATCAGCCCCAGCCGGCCGCACTGGCGCGCCTGCCGGCGAGCGCGCGCGCGCAGTTCGGCCGGGTTCAGCGCCGGCGTCTCGTCGATGAACACCGACGCCTTGCTCAGCTTGTCGACCGCCTCGGTCAGCCGCGTCCACTCGTCGTCGCGCAGCGCACCGGTGCGCAGGTGCTGCTGGTCGATGCGCCCGAGCGAGCCGACCAGGCGCAGCGCGAGCTGAGAAGCGCCCATCTCCATCGAGAACACGACCACCGGCAGCCCCTCGTGCACCGCGACGTGCTCGGCGATGTTGAGCGCGAAGGCCGTCTTGCCCATCGACGGCCTCGCGGCGAGCACGATCAGGTCGCCAGGCTGCAGCCCGGCGGTCTTGCGGTCGAGCTCGTAGAAGCCGGTGCGCACGCCGGTGACCTCCTCGGCGCCGTTCTCGGCCAGCTCGGTGACGCGGTCGATCAGCTGCATCACCAGGTGGTCCATGCGCTGGAAGCCCTGCTTGGTGCGCGAGCCCTCCTCGCCGATCTTGAAGATGCGGCTCTCGGCCTCGTCGAGGATCGTCGTCACGCTACGCCCCTGCGGGTTGAACGCGGTCGTGGCGATCTCGTCGCTGGCCTCGATCAGGCCGCGCAGGATCGCGCGCTCGCGCACGATCTCGGCGTAGCGGCGCAGGTTGGCGGCGCTGGGCACGCTCTGCGCCAGCGCGTTGAGGTAGGCCAGCCCGCCACAGTCGTCGGCCCTGCCCTGCATCTGCAACTGCTCGTAGACGGTGATCACGTCGGCCGGTTTGCTGGCGTTGACCAGCGCGCCGATCGCCGCGTAGATCACGCGGTGCTCCCAGCGGTAGAAGTCACCGTCACGCAGCAGGTCGGCGGCGCGGTCCCAGGCACCGTTGTCGAGCAGCAGGCCGCCGAGCACGCTCTGCTCGGCCTCGATCGAGTGCGGCGGCACGCGCAGGCGTGCGACCTCGTCGTCGCGCGACGTGCCGCCGGCCTCGCGCGGCGCCGAGGGGGTCAGGGTTCGTTCGCTCATGGTCGTGCGATCGTAGGGCATGGCGGCAACGCTGCCGGTGGACGAGCCTGTGTACAACCGGTTGACGGCAGTGGACAACTGCGCCGCACAAAGACAAAGGGCCGGCGGTGGCCGGCCCTCGCACGCGCGGCGTCGCGACTCAGTCGGCTTCGGCGACGACCTGCACCGAGATCTCGGCGACCACGTCGTGGTGCACCGCGACCGACACCGGGAACTCGCCGACGTGCTTCAGCGGGCCGTGCGGCATGCGCACCTGCGCCTTCTGCACCTCGAGGCCGATCTTCTTCAGCGCGTCGGCAACGTCGGCGTTGGTCACCGAGCCGAACAGGCGCCCGTCGACGCCGGCCTTCTGCGCGATGCGCACGGTCTTGCCGGCGAGCTTCTCGCCCAGCGCCTGCGCGGCGGTGAGTTTGTCGGCGGCGATCTTCTCCAGTTCGGCGCGCTTGGCCTCGAACTCCTTGATCGCGGCCTCGGTGGCGCGGCGCGCCTGCCTGGTCGGGATCAGGTAGTTGCGGGCGTAGCCGTCCTTGACCTTGACGATGTCGCCCAGGTTGCCCAGGTTGGCGACCTTCTCGAGCAGGATGACTTGCATGGTGTCTGGCTCCCCCTCAGGCCTTGTGCTGGTCGGTGTACGGGATCAGCGCGAGGAAACGTGCGCGCTTGATCGCCGTGCCGAGCTGGCGCTGGTAGAACGCGCGCGTGCCGGTCAGACGCGCCGGCGTGATCTTGCCGTTCTCGCCGATGAAGTCGCGCAGCGTGTCGACGTCCTTGTAGTCGATCTCCTCGACACCGGCGACGGTGAAGCGGCAGAACTTCTTGCGCCTGAACAGCAGCGACTGCTGGCTGCGGCGCGGCTTGCGGTCCTTGCTGCCCTTGCCCTTGCCTCGTGATGTGGCCATGTGACTTGCTCCTGATGCGATTGCGGGCCGCGCCTCGCGCCGCCCTCGATGTTCATTCGACGGTCTCGACCGTGGTGACGTGGAACACGACGCCTCGCCCGTTGCGCCCACTGGCCAGGAAGCCCGCGAAGCGCGCCTGCGCCCCCAGCGGCAGCGGCATCAGCCGCTGCACCACCTCGTCGCCGAGCGCCACCGCCCTGATCTCCAGCGTGACGCGGCGCGGGTGCCCGGATTCGCTCGCCTGCGACTCGTGCGACAGACCGAGGTCGCAGGCCGGCGTGCCGGCCGGGGTGTAGCGCAAGGCCGAGCGCTCGGTCAGTTGCGCGGTCAGAACCAGCCGGTTCATCGCCGCGCCGCCGACGGCGTCGGCGCCGTGCTCAGGCCGAGGCCTCCTGCTGCTGCGAGGCCTTGCGCGCTTCCTCGCGCTCGACCGCCTTCATCATCACCGACGGCGTGGTCTCGGCCTTGGCCTTGGCCACGGTCAGGTGGCGCAACACGGCGTCGTTGAAGCGGAAGCCCGTCTCGAGTTCGTTCAGCGCTTCGCTGCCGCACTCGATGTTCAGGCACAGGTAGTGCGCCTTGGCGAGCTTCTGGATCTGGTAGGCCAACTGGCGCCGCCCCCAGTCCTCGACCCGGTGCACCTTGCCGCCGGCGTTGGTCACCAGCGACTTGTAGCGTTCCAGCATCGCCGGAACCTGTTCGCTCTGATCCGGATGGATCAGCAGCACGATCTCGTAATGACGCATCGACATCTCCTTGTGGATTTCGCCGCCCGGCGCCATGCCGGGCCGCCGCGAAAGCCGCCCTGGTGCGTCACACAGCCGGGGGCGGCAAGGGAAAACCAAAGATTATAGGAGAGAAGCGGCAGGTGCCCCGCGGGCACCTGCCTTGGAGCCGTCCGCCCGGCGTCAGCGCGCCGCCAGCCGCTTCCAGGTCTCGACGACGCTGTCGGGGTTCAGCGAGATCGACGTGATGCCTTCGGCGGCGAGCCAGTCGGCGAAGTCGGCGTGGTCGCTCGGCCCCTGGCCGCAGATGCCGACGTACTTGCCGGTGGCGCGGCAGGCGGCGATGGCGCGCGAGATCAGCGCCTTGACCGCGGGGTCGCGCTCGTCGAAGTCGTCGGCGAGCTGCTCGAGGCCCGAGTCGCGGTCCAGGCCCAGCGTGAGCTGCGTCAGGTCGTTCGAGCCGATCGACATCCCGTCGAAGTGCTCGAGGAACTGCTCGGCGAGGATCGCGTTGCTCGGCACCTCGCACATCATGATCAGCTTCAACCCGTTGACGCCACGCCGCAGCCCGCGCTCGGCCAGCATCTGCTCGACACGTTGTGCCTGGCGGATCGTGCGCACGAACGGCACCATGACCTCGACGTTGGTCAGGCCCATGTCGGTGCGCACGCGCTTGAGCGCCTCGCACTCCATCGCGAAGGCGTCGCTGAAGTCGGCGTTGATGTAGCGCGACGCGCCTCGGAACCCCAGCATCGGGTTCTCCTCGTCGGGCTCGTAGCGGCTGCCGCCGATCAGCTTGCGGTACTCGTTGCTCTTGAAGTCCGACAGCCGCACGATCACCGGCTTGGGCCAGAACGCCGCGGCGATCGTCGCGATGCCCTCGGCGAGCTTGTCGACGTAGAACGCGCGCGGGCTGGCGTGGCCGCGCGCCACCGACTCGACGGCCTTCTTCAGGTCGAGGTCGATGTTGGGGTAGTCGAGGATCGCCTTCGGGTGCACGCCGATGTTGTTGTTGATGATGAACTCCAGGCGCGCCAGCCCGACGCCCGAGTTCGGCATCTGCGCGAACTCGAACGCCAGCTGCGGGTTGCCGACGTTCATCATGATCTTCACCGGGCAGTACGGCAGTTCGGTGCGCTCGACCTCGGTGACCTCCGTCTCGAGCAGGCCGTCGTAGACGAAGCCCGTGTCGCCCTCGGCGCAGCTGACGGTGACCAGCGCGCCGTCGTGCAGCGCTTCGGTGGCGTTGCCGCAGCCGACCACCGCCGGGATGCCCAGCTCGCGCGCGATGATCGCCGCGTGGCACGTGCGCCCGCCGCGGTTGGTGACGATCGCCGCGGCGCGTTTCATCACCGGCTCCCAGTTCGGGTCGGTCATGTCGGCGACCAGCACGTCGCCACTTTGCACCTTGTCCATCTCGGCCAGGTTGTGCACCACGCGCACCGGCCCGGTACCAATCTTCTGGCCGATCGCGCGGCCCTCGACCAGCACGTGGCGCTGGCCGGCACCCTTGAGCCGGTAGCGGTGCTCGACCCGCGCCTGGCTCTTCACCGTCTCGGGGCGCGCCTGCAGGATGTAGAGCTTACCGTCGCCGCCGTCCTTGCCCCACTCGATGTCCATCGGCCGGCCGTAGTGCTGCTCGATGACCAGCGCGTAGCGCGCGAGCTCGACCACGTCGGCGTCGGACAGCGAGTAGCGGTTGCGCTGCTCGGGCGGCGTGTCCACCGTCTTCACCAGCTTGCCGCCGGCGGCCTTCTCCTCGGGGCTCGTGAACACCATGCGCAGCAACTTGCTGCCCAGGTTGCGGCGGATGATCGGTTGCTTGCCGGCCTTCAGCGCCGGCTTGTGCACGTAGAACTCGTCGGGGTTGACGGCGCCCTGCACCACCGTCTCGCCCAGGCCGTAGCTGGCGGTGATGAACACCACGTCGGCGAAGCCGCTCTCGGTGTCGATCGTGAACATCACGCCGGCTGCGCCCAGGTCGGAGCGCACCATGCGCTGCACGCCGGCCGACAGCGCGACGTCGCCGTGCGCGAAGCCCTTGTGCACGCGGTAGGCGATCGCACGGTCGTTGTACAGCGACGCGAACACCTCCTTCATCTTCGCCAGCACGTCGTCGATGCCGACGACGTTGAGGAAGGTCTCCTGCTGGCCGGCGAACGAGGCGTCGGGCAGGTCCTCGGCGGTGGCCGACGAGCGCACCGCGAACGACGCCCCGGGCTGACCGGCGGCCAGGCGTTCGTACTCGGCGCGCACCGCGGCCTCGAGCCCGGCCGGCAGCGGCGCCTCGACCACCCAGCGACGGATCTCGGCGCCGGCGGCGGCCAGCGCGCGCACGTCGTCGATGTTCAGGCCCGCCAGCCGCTGCTCGATCTTCGCGGTCAGCGCGTTGTGCTGCAGGAACTGGCGGTACGCGTGCGCCGTCGTCGCGAAGCCGCCGGGCACGCGCACGCCCGAGGCGGCCAGCTGGCTGATCATCTCGCCGAGGGAGGCGTTCTTGCCGCCCACCGACTCGACGTCGGTCATTCTCAGCTGTTCGAACGGCACGACCAGGGCGGTCGCCAGTGAGGTCGATGACATGAGTGCACTCCGTGATGACAAGAAACGGGGGCCATCGACCAGCCTGCGCGCACCCCCGCCGCGAGGCGTTGGGGTGGTGTTTTCGATACACGGGGGGGCATGATGGCGCGCGGCGACGGCGGTTGCGCGGATTCTAAGAAGGATTGCCTATCATGCGGCCGTGTCGACAGCCGCGCTTGCCCCCATGCCCGACCGAAGCGTGTTCTTCGTCTCCGACGGCACCGGCATCACCGCCGAGACTTTCGGCAACTCGATCCTCGCGCAGTTCCCGATCAAGCCGCGGCACGTGCGCCGCCCGTTCGTCGACACCGTCGACAAGGCCTGGCAGGTGCGGCGCGAGATCAACGAGACCGCCGAACGCGAGGGCAAGGCGCCGATCGTGTTCGTCACGCTGGTCGACCCGGCGACGCGCGACGTGATCGACGACCCCGCCTGCCGCGGCGTGGTGATGGACATGTTCCGCACCTTCGTCGAGCCGCTCGAGCACGAACTGGGCGTCAAGTCGAACCACCGCATCGGGCGCTTTTCCGACGCCGCGCACAGCGAGGAGTACCACCACCGCATCGAGGCCATCAACTTCGCGCTGCAGCACGACGACGGCCAGTCGGCGCGCAATCTCGAGGCGGCCGACGTGATCCTCGTCGGCGTCAGCCGCAGCGGCAAGACGCCGACCTCGCTGTACCTGGCGATGCAGCACGGCATCAAGGCGGCCAACTACCCGCTGATCCCCGAGGACTTCGAGCGCGCGCGCCTGCCTTCGGCGCTGGCGCCGTTCAAGGGCAAGTGCTTCGGCCTGACGATCGACCCCGAGCGGCTGTCGCAGATCCGGCACGAGCGCCGCCCGGGGAGTCGCTACGCGGCGATCGACAACTGCCGCTACGAGGTGCGCGAGGCCGAGTCGATGATGCGCCGCGAGGGCATCGCCTGGCTGAGTTCGACGCACAAGTCGATCGAGGAGATCGCCACGACGATCCTGCGCGACATCCGCCCCGACCGGCTGGTGTACTGACCCGCGATGCGTGCCTCGCCGGTGCCCTGGATCGACGACGACGCGACGCCGCTGCCGCCGACGTCGCAGGCGCTCGGCCCGGGCACGCTGGCGCCGGGGCTGCTCGCCGTCGGCGGGCGGTTGAGCCTGCAGCGGCTGCGCGAGGCGTATCGCCACGGCGTGTTCCCCTGGTTCTCGTCGGGGCAGCCGGTGCTGTGGTGGGCGCCCGACCCGCGCATGGTGCTGCCGGTGGCCGAGTTCCGCATCAGCCGCTCGCTGCGCAAGACGCTGCGCCGCTTCGTCGCCGACCGGCGCTGCGCGGTGCGCATCGACGCCGCGTTCGAGCGCGTCATCACCGAGTGCGCGCGCGTGCCGCGCCAGGGGCAGGAAGGCACCTGGATCGTGCCCGAGATGATCTCCGCCTACGGCGACTGGCACGCGATGGGCGAGGTGCACAGCTTCGAGTGCTGGATCGACGGCGAACTCGTCGGCGGGCTGTACGGCGTCGCGCTGGGCCGCATGTTCTTCGGCGAGTCGATGTTCGCCCGGCGCACCGACGCCTCGAAGATCGCGCTGGCCGCGCTGGTCGCGTTCTGCCGGGCGCACGGCATCGCGTGGATCGACTGCCAGCAGAACACCGAACACCTGGCGTCCTTCGGCGCACGCGAGGTGCCGCGCGCCGAATTCGAACGCCACCTGGCCCGCACCCAGGGGGCCGCGCCGGTGCGCGATTGGACCTATCATGCCTCGCATTGGGCGCAACTCGGGCTGCGCGCAGCCGAGGCCGGCCCCGCTTCCGACGACGACGCGTGACCCACCCGAAAGAGCTTCCGCTCGCCTCGCTGCAGTTCTACGCCACCGCGCCGTACCCGTGCAGCTACCTGCCGGGCCACCAGGCGCGCTCGCAGGTGGCCACGCCCAGCCACCTGATCCACGCCGACGCGTACTCGGGGCTCGTCGCGGCGGGTTTCCGGCGCTCGGGGCTGTTCACCTACCGCCCCCACTGCGACGGCTGCCGCGCCTGCGTGCCGCTGCGCATCCCGGTCGAGCGCTTCCACCCCAGCCGCAGCCAGCGCCGCGCGGCCAGGGCGCACGCCGACCTGAAGGCGCGCGTGCTGCGGCTGTGCTTCGTGCCCGAACACTATCAGCTGTACCTGCGCTACCAGTCGGGCCGTCACGCCGGCGGCGGCATGGACCACGACAGCGTCGACCAGTACACGCAGTTCCTGCTGCAAAGCCGCGTCAACTCGCGGCTGGTCGAGTTCCGCGAGCCGCAGCCCGACGGCTCGCCCGGTGCGCTGAAGATGGTCGCGATCCTCGACGTGCTCAACGACGGCCTGTCGGCGGTCTACACCTTCTACGACCCCGACCCCGGCGCCAGCTACGGCACCTACGGCGTGCTGTGGCAGATCGCGCAGACGCGCCAGCTCAAGCTGCCGCACGTCTACCTCGGCTACTGGATCGGCGACAGCGCGAAGATGTCGTACAAGGCGCAGTTCCGCCCGCACGAGGTGTTCGTCGACGGGCGCTGGACGCTGCGCGAGTAGCCGCCCCGCGACGCCCACCCCCCGGCGCCGGTGCCGCGGGCGGCGGCCTGCTAACCTGCCGCCATGTCGTCTTCCGTCGACGCCGCCGCCGCGGCGCCAACCGTGGCCGTCGCGCCGCACGTCGTCGCGCTGTCGCTGGCGCTGCTGCTCGGTCTGCAGCCGGTGGTCACCGACCTGTACCTGCCCGCGCTGCCGCAGCTTGCGCGCGACCTGCGCGCGCCGATGGGCGCGACGCAGCTGACGATGTCGGCGCTGATCCTCGCGTTCGGCGTCGCCCAGCTCGTGTGGGGGCCGGTGGCCGACCGCTGGGGGCGCCGCCCGGTGCTGCTGGGCAGCCTGGCGCTGTTCACGCTGGCCAGCGTCGGCGCGGCGCTGGCCGGCTCGATCGAGGTGCTGGTCGGCTGGCGCGCCGCACAGGGTGCGACGATGGCCGCCGCGGTGGTGTGTGCCCGCGCGATGGTGCGCGATCTGTACGAGCCGCACCAGGGCGCGCACGTGATGTCCAAGGGCCTGTCGGGGCTCGGGCTGATCGCGCTGTCGAGCCCGGTGCTCGGCGGCGTGCTCGCCGCGTTCGGCGGCTGGCGCGCGGCGTTGGGTGCGGTGGCGCTGATCGTCGCGGCGACGCTGCTGTTCGTCTGGCGCGCGCTGCCCGAGACGCACCGCCGCCGCGACCCGCACGCCACGCGCCCGGGGCCGCTGTGGCGCACCTCGCGTGGCGTGCTGCGCCACCCGACCTTCGTCGCCTGGACCGCGCTGACCTCGTGCACCTACGGCGGGCTGTACACGATCCTCGCGTCGTCGTCGTTCGTCTACATCGAGGTGCTGGGCCTGAGCCCGGCGCTGTACGGGGTCGCGCTCGGCTCGGGCTCGATCGCCTACCTGGCCGGCACCGTCGTGTGCCGCCGCTGGCTGCGCCGCCACGGGCTGACCGGCGCGGTGCGCCGCGGCGGCGCCTTCACGCTCGCCGGCGGGCTGGGGATGGCGGCGCTGGCGTTCGCCGGCGTCGGCTCGGTGTGGGCGATGCTGGTGCCGCACTGGCTGTTCCTGTTCGGCCACGGCATCCACCAGCCGTGCGGCCAGTCGGGCGCGATCGGCCCGTTCCCGCAGGCCGCCGGGGTCGCGGCGGCGCTGGCCGGCTTCGTGCTCGCCGCGACCGCGTTCGCGGCCGGGCTGTGGCTCGGCGTCGCGCTCGACGACACGGTGCGTCCGATGGCCTACACCGTCGGCTTCTGGGCGCTGGCCACCGCCGCGGTGGCGTGGACGCTGGTGCAGCGCCACGGCGCGCCGCACCCGGCCGTGCAGCGCGCCGCATGAGTCGCACCTCGGTGATGCCCGCACCGCGCTGGGTCGGTCTCGCCGGGCCGACCGCGTCGGGCAAGAGCGCGCTGGCGCTCGAGCTCGCCGCCGAGTGGACGGCGCAGGGCCCGCAGCCGGTGGAGATCGTCAGCGTCGACTCGGCGTTGGTCTACCGCGGCATGGACCTCGGCACCGCGAAACCCTCGCCGGCCGAGCGCGCGCGCGTGCCGCACCACCTGATCGACCTGATCGACCCGACGCGGTCGTACTCGGCGGCGCAGTTCGTGGTCGACGCGTCGCGCTGCATCGCCGAGATCGCGGCGCGCGGCGCGCTGCCGCTGCTGGTCGGCGGCACGATGCTGTACTTCAAGGCGCTGATCGAGGGGCTCGACACGATCCCGGCGGCCGACCCGGCGCTGCGCGCCGCGCTCGACGCCGAGGCCGTCACGCGCGGCTGGCCGGCGCTGCACGCCGAGCTGGCACGCGTCGACCCGACCACGGCGGCGCGGCTGGCGCCCCACGACGCGCAGCGCATCCAGCGCGCGCTCGAGGTTTGGCGCGCCACCGGGCGGCCCCTGTCGAGCTACCACCGCCGCGGCGCGGCGCCCGCCGCCGCCACCGCGGCGCTGGTGGCGCTCGAACCCGCGTCGCGCGGCTGGCTGCACCAGCGCATCGCGCATCGCTTCGCGACGATGCTCGACGCCGGGCTGGTCGACGAGGTGCGCCGCCTGCGCGCGCGAGGCGACCTGCACGCGGGGCTGCCGTCGATGCGCTGCGTCGGCTACCGTCAGGTCTGGCAGGCCCTCGACGAGGGGCTGCAGGGCGACGCGTTGCGCGAACGCGTCTTCGCCACCGGGGTGGCGGCGACGCGCCAGCTCGCCAAGCGTCAGCTGACCTGGCTGCGCGGCATGCCGCAGCGCCGCGTCGTCGCCTGCGACGCCGCCGACGTCGCCGTGCGACTGCGCGACGCCGTTGCCGCCGCGGCGGGCGCGTGACGTGGACGGGACTCGCGTGGTGCTCGACGTGCGCGGCCTGGCCAAGGCCTACGGCGACACGCTGGTCTTTGCCGGCGTCGACCTGCAGGTGGCCGCCGGCGAGGTCGTCGCGCTGCTCGGCGAGTCGGGCGTCGGCAAGTCGACCCTGCTGAACTGCATCGCCGGGCTCGACCAGCCGGCGCGCGGACAGGTGCGGGTCGACGGCGTCGATGTCGGTGCGCTCGCCGAACCGGCGCAGGCGGCGTGGCGCCGCGGCGCGGTCGGCTTCGTGTTCCAGGCGTTCCACGTGCTGCCGCACCTGACGGTGGGAGACAACGTCGCGCTGCCGCTGCTGCTGCTCGGCCGGCGCGACCCGGCGCGGGTGGCGCAGATGCTGCACACCGTCGGCCTCGCGGGGTTCGAGCCGCGGCTGCCGCGCACGCTGTCGGGCGGCCAGCTGCAGCGCGTGGCGATCGCCCGCGCGCTGGTGCACGCGCCGCGCCTGCTGCTCGCCGACGAGCCCACCGGCAACCTCGACCCGGCCACCGCCGCGCGCATCGTCGAGCTGCTCGCGGCGCAGGTGCGCGCCGCCGGCGCCGCGGCGCTGATGGTCACGCACTCGACGCAGGCGGCCGCGCACGCCGACCGCGTGCTGCGTCTGACCGCCGCGGGGATCGTCGCGGCATGAGCGCGCCGGGCCCGCGCCCCGTGCACGCCGCGGCGCACGCCGTGCGCGGGTGCGTCCCATGAGCGCCGCCGGCAGCGTGCCGCTGCCCGCGTTGCTGGCCACGTTGGCCTGGCCCGAGTGGCGCCACCACCCGTGGCGCCAGGCGGCCGCGGTGCTGGCGGTGCTGCTCGGCGTCGCGCTGGCGTTCTCGGTGCATCTGATCAACGCGTCGGCGCTGTCGGAGTTCTCGGCGGCGGTGCGCGCCGCCAACGGCGAACCCGACCTGAGCCTGCGCGGCACGCAGCGCGAAGGCTTCGACGACGCGCTGTACGAGCGCGTGGCCGGCGCCGCCGGCGTTCGCGTGGCCAGCCCGGTGGTCGAGGCCGAGGCCCAGGCCCACGCCGCCGACGGCCGGCGCGTCGCCCTGAAGCTGGTCGGCGTCGACGCGCTGCGCGTCGCCGCGGTGGCACCGGGGCTGCTGCCACGCGTCGACGAAGGCAGCGAGCGCGGCGCCTTCCTCGCCCCCGATGCGGTGTTCGTCAACCCCGCCGCGCAGCAGCGCCTGGCGCTGGCCGCGGGCGACATGCTGGCGCTGCAGATCGGCCCGAGACGGGTTCAACTGCGCGTGGCGGGTAGCGTCGCCGCCGGCGGGCCGCCACTGGCGGTGCTCGACGTCGCCGCGGCGCAGCCGCTGCTGGGCTTCGACGCGCGCCTCAGTCGCATCGACCTGCGCCTCGAACCCGGCGTCGACACCGACGCGTGGCTGCGCGCGCTGACGCTGCCGCCGGGTGTCGCCGCCGTCCCGCCCGACGCGGCGGCGCAGCGCGTGTCGAACCTGTCGCGCGCGTACCGCGTGAACCTGACGGTGCTCGCGCTGGTGGCGCTGTTCGTCGGTGCGTTCCTGGTGTTCTCGGTGCTCGCGCTGTCGGTGGCGCAGCGCACGCCGCAGTTCGCGCTGCTCGGCGTGCTCGGGCTCGGCGCGGCCGAGCGCCGGCGGCTGGTGCTCGCCGAGTCGGCGCTGGTCGGTGCGCTCGGCGCCGCGCTCGGGTTGCTTGCCGGCACCGCGCTGGCCGCGCTGGCGCTGCGCTGGCTGGCCGGCGATCTCGGCGGCGGCTACTTCCCCGGCATCGCGCCGGCGCTGCAGTTCTCGTGGTCGGCGGCGCTGGTGTTCGGTGCGCTCGGCGTCGCCGCCGCGCTGGCCGGCGGCTGGCTGCCGGCGTGGCAGGCCAGCGCGCTCGCGCCGGCGCAGGCGATCAAGGGGCTCGGCGGCGTCGCCGCGACTGCGGCGCACCCGGGCTGGGGCGCCGCGCTGCTCGTCGCCGGCGTGCTGCTCGCGCTGCTGCCGCCGTGGCGAGGGCTGCCGTTGGCCGCCTATGCGTCGGTCGCGGCGCTGCTGCTCGGCGGCATCGCCTGCGTGCCGGTGGCGGTCGGCGCGGTGCTGGCGCGCCGGCACCCCCGGCGCAACGCGCTGGCGCTGCTCGCGGTCGAGCGCGCGCGCCACGAGCGCCAGGCGGCGACGGTGGCGGTGGCCGGCGTCGTCGCCAGCCTGAGCCTGGCGGTGGCGCTGACGGTCATGGTGGCGAGCTTTCGCGACGGCGTCGCGCGCTGGCTCGACACCGTGCTGCCGGCCGACCTGTACGCGCGCACCGCCGCCACCAGCGCGGCGGCCGACACGGCGTTCCTCGAACCGGGATTCGTCGACGCGGTGGCCGCGCTGCCCGGCATCGCGCGGGCCGAGGCGACGAGGCTGCGCGCGCTGCAGCTCGACGTGCTGCGCCCGGCGGTGACGCTGATCGCGCGCCCGCTGCCCGACCCTGCGCAGGCGCTGCCGTTGGTCGACGCGCCGGCGGCGCCGCGAACGGCCCTGCCCGGCGCATGGGTCAGCGAGGCGATGGTCGCACTGTACGCTGCCACCCCCGGCGCCACGCTGTCGCTGCCGATCGGTGCGGGAGGCGCCGCGGTGGACTTCGAGGTGCGCGGCGTGTGGCGCGACTACGCGCGCCAGTTCGGTGCGGTCACCATCGACGCCGCCGACTACCGCCGCGCCAGCGGCGACGCGCGGGTCAACGACCTCGCGCTGTGGCTGGCCGCCGGCGCGCGCGCCGACGCGGTGCAGGCCGCGGTGCGCGCGCTGGCCCCCGACGCCGCGGCGCTCGAGTTCGCGCAGCCCGGCGAGATCCGCGCCGTGTCGCTGCGCATCTTCGACCGCAGCTTCGCCGTCACCTACTACCTGCAGGCGGTGGCGATCGGCATCGGGCTGTTCGGCATCGCGGCGAGCTTCTCGGCACAGGTGCTGGCGCGACGGCGCGAGTTCGGGCTGCTGGTGCACCTGGGGCTGACGCGGCGGCAGATCGTCGGCGTGGTCGCCGGCGAGGGGCTGGCGTGGACCGCCGCCGGCGCGCTCGTCGGGCTGGCGCTGGGGCTGGCGGTGGCGGTGGTGCTTGTCAAGGTCGTGAACCCGCAGAGTTTTCACTGGACGATGGAACTGCTGCTGCCATGGGGCCGCCTGGCCTGGCTCGCCTGCGCCGTCGGCGTGGCCGGCGGCGTCACCGCGGCGTTGAGCGCGCGCGCCGCCGCCGGCCGCGACGCCGTGCTCGCGGTCAAGGAGGACTGGTGACGACGCTGGTCGCGCGCCGCCGCCTGCTGCTCGCGCTGCCCGCGCTGGCCGCCGGCCGCGCCGCCGGCGCGCAGGTCGACGACACGGCGCCACGGGTCGTGCCGCGGCCGCTGCAGTTCCCGCGCGACTTCGGCGCGCACCCCGAGTTCCGCACCGAGTGGTGGTACGCCACCGGATGGTTGCACGCCGACGACGCGGCAGATCGCGCCGGCGCGCCGACGTTCGGCTTTCAGCTGACGTTCTTCCGCTCGCGCGCCGCGCACGCCGGCGCCTGGGCGGACAACCGCAGCCGCTTCGCGCCGCGCCAGCTGCTGTTCGCGCATGCCGCGCTGACCGACCTGCGCGAAGGCCGGCTGCGGCACGCGCAGCGCATCGCGCGCTGGTCGGGCGATGCGCAGGCCGCGACGGCCGCCGCCGCGCTCGGCGACACGCGCGTGCACCTCGGCGACTGGCGCTTCGCGCGCGACGGGGCGCCCGAGCGCAGCCGTTACGTCGCGCGACTCGGCGACGCCGACGCCGGCTTCGCGTACGAGCTCGAGCTCGCGACCACCCAGCCGCTGCTGCTGCAGGGCGACGCCGGCTTCAGCCGCAAGGGCCCCGAGCCGTCACAGGCCAGCCACTACTACAGCCAGCCGCATCTCTCGGTGCGCGGGCGGCTGCATCTGGGCTCGGCGTCGACCGAGGTGCGCGGGCGCGCCTGGCTCGACCACGAGTGGAGCGAGACGCTGCTGCACCCCGAGGCCGTCGGCTGGGACTGGATCGGCATGAACCTCGACGACGGCGGCGCACTGACCGCGTTCCGGCTGCGCCGTGCCGACGGCAGCACGGTGTGGGCCGGTGGCAGCTACCGCGCTGCCGGGGGCGCAGTTCGCAGCTTCGACGCCGGCGCGGTGCACTTCGCACCCGGGCGGCGCTGGGCCAGCGCGGCCACGCGCGCGAGCTATCCGGTGCAGTGGCGCATCGACACGCCGGCCGGGCGCTTCCAGGTCGAGGCGCTGCTCGACGCGCAGGAGCTCGACAGCCGGGGCTCGACCGGTGCGGTGTACTGGGAGGGTCTGAGCGAGTTGCGCGACGCGGGCGGCCGCCGCGTCGGCGCCGGCTACCTCGAGATGACCGGCTACGCGGCGCCGCTGCGGCTGTGAGTCCTTGACCCCGCGCTACACGGGTCCGGCCGGGCGGCGATCACCCACCGACGAGTCGGCAGGCGCGCGCCCGTAGGGCGCCGGCGCGCAGCGCACGCAGTTGCGCCCGGCCTGCTTGGCGGCGTACAGCGCGACGTCGGCGTCGTGCACCAGCGCGTCGAGCGAGGCGTGCGTGTGGTTCGCCGCCGCGACGCCGACCGACACCGTGACCTTCAGCAGCTCGTCGTGCCAGTCGACGCGCAGGTCGCCCACGTGCACGCGGATGCGTTCGGCCACGTCGAGCGCGCCGAGCGGGTCGGTGTGCGGCAGGAACACGACCAGCTCGTCGCCGCCGAAACGCGCCGGCAGGTCGGCCTGGCGCAGCGCCTGGGCGACCACGCGCGCAACCTCGCGCAGCACGTGGTCGCCGGCGACGTGGCCGTGGCTGTCGTTGACGGCCTTGAAGTCGTCGACGTCGACGAGCAGCAGCGCCGCGTCGGTGTCGTAGCGGCGGCACTGCGCCCACACGCGGCCCGCCCCGGCGGTGAAGTGGCGCCGGTTCGGCAGCCCGGTGAGCTCGTCGCAGGTGGCGGCCACCGCCAGCCGCCGCCGTGCCAGCTCGAGCCGGTACGCCAGGTGCACGATCACTCCGCCGGCCACCGGCGCCGTCAGCAGCACGCAGGTCGCGGCGACGGTCACCGCCAGCCCCACGTCGCCGCCGCCCAGCGCGACCAGCGCCGCCGCCAGCGACACCGTCGCGGCAAGGACCAGCGCGGTGAGCAGCGCCGTCGCCCGCCACGGGCCCAGGCGCACGACGACGCGGCCCAGTCGGGGCAGCCAGGACGGGTCGTTCGGGGAGTCGGTCATCGCAGCCGCCGGGCGGCCGATGCCGCGCGACTCACGGATTCGACCACAAAGCCGCGCTCGCCACGAGGACCGATGCCGCACAACCCCCGCGGTCGAGCGGGACGCGCCGTTCGTCGACACGCCGCGCACCGCGGCGCGACGCGGCCCGCCCCGAGCGCCGCCTACACTGCGCCCCCATGAATGCCACGACCCGGCGCGCGCGGCGCGGGCCCGCCGCCGCCGACGACGCGCCACCGGCGCAGCGGGTGCGCTCGCTGTCGGGACTGCTGCCGTTCCTGCGCCCCTACCGCGGGCGCATCGCGCTGGCGCTGCTGTTCCTGCTGCTGGCCGCCGGCACCACGCTGCTGTTCCCGCTGGCGCTGAAGTCGCTGATCGACGAGGGCCTGGTGCGCGCCGACCCGGGCGAGCAGCTGATGGCGCTGCGCGGTCACTTCCTCGCGCTGTTCGCGGTCGGCGCCGCGCTGGGGTTGCTCTCGGGTGCGCGCTTCTACATGGTCACCTGGCTCGGCGAGCGGGTCACCGCCGACCTGCGCAACGCGGTGTACCGCCACGTCGTGCAGCAGAGCCCCGAGTTCTTCGAGACCACCCAGACCGGCGAGGTGCTCAGCCGCCTGACCACCGACACCACGCTGGTGCAGACCGTGGTCGGCTCGAGCCTGAGCCTGGGGTTGCGCAACGCGGTGATGGGTGCCGGCGCGCTGGCGATGCTGGTCGTCACCAACCCCTGGGTGATGTCGCAGGTGCTCGGCATCCTGGTGCTCGTCGTGCTGCCCAGCCTGTACTTCGGGCGGCGCGTGCGCAAGCTCAGCCGCGCCAGCCAGGACCGCGTGGCCGACACCAGCGCGATCGCCGCCGAGGTGCTCAACGCGATCCCGGTGGTGCAGAGCCACACGCAGGAGCAGCGCGAGGCCGAGCGCTTCGACCGCGCCACCGAGGCCGCGTTCGACACCGCGCGGAGGCGCACGCGGGTGCGCGCGCTGCTCGTCGCGTTCATGATCAGCGCCACCTTCGGCGCGCTGCTGTGGGGCCTGTACCAGGGCACGCAGGCGGTGATGGCCGGGCGCATCAGCGCCGGCCACCTAGGGCAGACGGTGGTGTTCGTGATCATCCTCGTCGGCTCGGTGGCGGTGCTGTCCGAGGTCTACGGCGACCTGCTGCGCGCCGCCGGCGCCACCGAGCGGCTGATGGAGCTGCTGGCCGCGCGCTCGCCGGTGGCCGACCCGCCGCAGCCGGTGGCGCTGCCGCCGGCACGCGGCGGCTCGGCGGTGACACTGCGCGGCGTGACCTTCCACTACCCGTCGCGCCCGCAGCACGCGGCGCTGGCCGACATCGACCTCGACGTGCGCCCCGGCGAGACGGTGGCGCTGGTCGGCCCCAGCGGTGCCGGCAAGACCACGCTGTTCCACCTGCTGCTGCGCTTCTACGACACGCAGCGCGGCACGGTGGCCATCGACGGCGTGCCGGTCGACCGCATCCCGCTCGCCGCGCTGCGCCGGCGCATCGGCATCGTGCCGCAGGACAGCACGGTCTTCAGCGCCGACGCGATGGACAACATCCGCTACGGCCGCCCCGACGCCGGCGACGACGAGGTGATCGCGGCCGCGAAGGCGGCGTTCGCGCACGACTTCATCGTCGCGCTGCCGCAGGGCTACCGCACCTTCCTCGGCGAGCGCGGCGTGCGCCTGTCGGGCGGGCAGCGCCAGCGCATCAGCATCGCGCGCGCGATGCTGAAGAACCCGCCGCTGCTGCTGCTCGACGAGGCCACCAGCGCGCTCGACGCCGAGAGCGAGCGCATGGTGCAGGCCGCGCTCGAGGCGGCGATGGCCGACCGCACGACGCTGGTCATCGCGCACCGGCTGGCCACGGTGCAGCGCGCCGACCGCATCGTCGTGCTCGACGCCGGGCGCATCGTCGACACCGGCACGCACGCCGAGCTGGTGGCGCGCGGCGGGCTGTACGCGCGGCTCGCGGCGATGCAGTTCGGCCTCGAGCCGGGCGGCTGAGGCCGCGGCGCCGCGGCCTGTCGGACGCGGCCTACGCGGCGTCGCCGCGGCGTCCGACACGGGGCGCCCCGGCGGCATCGTACGATGCGCGCATGGCGGCCGGGGAGCCGCCCGCGTCCAACCCCCGAGGAGTCCGAACATGACACGTCACCCCGCCACGCCCCTCGTCGCCGCCGCCGCCGCTGCCGTGCTGCTGCTGGCCAGCGGCTGCGAGTCGATGAGCGAACGCCAGCGCGGCACCGCCACCGGCGCCGGCATCGGCGCGATCGCCGGCGCCGTGATCGGCTCGGCCACCGGCGGCAAGGCCGGCACCGGCGCCGCGGTCGGCGCCGCGGTCGGTGCGGTGGCCGGCAACCTGTGGTCCAAGCGCATGGAGGACAAGCGCCGCGAAATGGAGCGCGCCACCGCCGGCACCGGCGTCGAGGTCGTGCGCACCGACGACAACCAGCTCAAGCTCGAGGTGCCCAGCGACATCTCGTTCGCGGTCAACAGCGCCGCCATCGAGCCGCGCCTGCGCCCGGTGCTCGACGCGTTCGCCGGCGGTCTGGGCAGCGAGCCGCAGATGCGCGTGCGCGTGGTCGGCCACACCGACAACACCGGCAGCGACGCGATCAACGACCCGCTGTCGCTGCGCCGCGCCGAGAGCGTGCGCGACTACCTGAGCGACCGCGGCGTGGCCGCCAGCCGCATCGAGGTGTCGGGCCGCGGCTCGCGCGAGCCGGTGGCGACCAACGACACCCCCGAGGGCCGCGCGAAGAACCGCCGCGTCGAGATCTTCCTTCGCGACATGCAGACCGCCGGCTGACGATGCGCCGGCGCCGCGGGGCCGGCGCGACGCGCGTGGCATCATCGCGACCTTCCCGCGGCGCCCGGCGCGCCGCGTCCCGACGCCTTCGCTGCCGCCCTTTGCCGTGTCGATGCCCACCGCCGTCGAGCGTCCCGTGCGCTCGCAGTACGAAGACTTCGTGCGCCACGTCTACACGCGCGGCGTGGCCAAGGCCGACCGCACCGGCACCGGCACGCGCAGCGTGTTCGGCCACCAGATGCGTTTCGACCTGGCCGAGGGCTTCCCGCTGGTGACCACCAAGAAGGTCCACCTGAAGAGCATCGTGCTCGAGTTGCTGTGGTTCCTGCGCGGCGACTCGAACGTGCGCTGGCTGCAGGAGCGCGGCTGCACGATCTGGGACGAATGGGCGCGCCCCGACGGCGAGTTGGGGCCGGTGTACGGTGTGCAGTGGCGCAGCTGGCCCACGCCCGACGGCGGCCACGTCGACCAGATCGAGCAGGTGGTGCGGCAGCTCAAGACCGACCCCGACAGCCGCCGCATCATCGTCAGCGCGTGGAACGTGGCCGACCTGCCGAAGATGGCGCTGGCGCCCTGCCACGCGTTCTTCCAGTTCTACGTGGCCGGGGGCCGGCTGAGCTGCCAGCTGTACCAGCGCAGCGCCGACGTCTTCCTCGGTGTGCCGTTCAACATCGCCAGCTACGCGCTGCTGACGCTGATGCTTGCGCAGCAATGCGACCTGCAGCCCGGCGAGTTCATCTGGACCGGCGGCGACTGCCACATCTACAGCAACCACTTCGAGCAGGTCGAGACGCAGCTGGCGCGCGCGCCGCACCCGTACCCGGTGATGCGGCTGCGGCGCCGTCCGCCGTCGATCTTCGACTACGACCTCGACGACTTCGAGCTGCTCGACTACCGCCACCATCCGGCGATCAAGGCGCCGGTCGCGGTCTGAACGCGTTGCCGACGTGCTGAGCCCGCGCCAGGTCGGCGTGCTGGCCCTGCTGACGCTGATGTGGGGCGTCAACTGGCCGATGATGAAGTTCAGCCTGCGCGAGATCACGCCGCTGTGGTTTCGTGCACTGACCATGGGCGGCGGCGCACTGACGCTGTGGCTGTTCTTTCGCTGGCGCGGCGTCGACATGCGCCTGCCGTGGCGCGAGGTCGGCCGCGTGGCCTGGCTGGCACTGCCGAACATCGTCGGCTGGCACCTGTTCTCGATCCTCGGGCTCAAGGAGCTGGCCTCGGGACGCGCGGCGATCCTGGGCTTCACGATGCCGGTGTGGACAATGCTGATCGGCGCGCTGCTGGCGCACGAGAAGCTCGATGCGCGGGTGTGGCTGAGCATGGTCGCGGCGACTGCCGCGGTGGGCCTGCTGTCGACGCAGGAGCTGGCCGCGCTGGCCGGCCGCCCGGTGGGCGTGCTGTGGATGCAGCTGGCCGCCCTGTCGTGGGCGCTGGGCACGCTGCTGATGCGCCGCACGAAGACGACGCTGCCCACCGAGGCGGTGACGGTGTGGATGATGCTGATGGGCGCGGCGTTCTTCTGGCTCGTCGCGCCGCTGGCCGAGCCGGCGCCGCACTGGCGCTTCAGCGCGCCGATGTGGGCGTCGCTGGCGTACGGCGTGTTCCTCAACTACGGCTATGCGCAGGTGATCTGGTTCTCGCTGGCGCGCGACCTGCCGCCGTCGGCCAGCGCGTTCTCGATCATGGCGGTGCCGGTGGTCGGCACGCTGGGCGCGACGCTGATCGTCGGCGAACGCCCCGGCTGGGCCGATGCCGCGGCAATCGCCTGCGTCAGCCTGGCCATCGCCAGCGCGCTGCTGCCGCGCAGGAGCGCGCGGTGAACCGGCGGCGCACCGTCGTCGCGCTGATCGCCGCGGTGGCGCGCAACGGCGCGATCGGCCGCGACAACGCCCTGCTGTGGCGCGACCCGCAGGACATGGCGCACTTCCGCCAGGCCACGCTGGGCTGCCCCGTGGTGATGGGTCGGCGCACCTGGGACTCGCTGCCACCGCGCTTTCGTCCGCTGCCGGGGCGGCGCAACGTGGTCGTCACGCGCAATCCGCAGTGGCACGCCGACGGCGCCGAGTCCTCGACGTCGCTGGCCGACGCGCTGGCGCGGCTGGCCGGCGCGCCGAAGGTGTTCGTCATCGGCGGCGCGCAGCTGTACGCCGCAGCGCTGCCGTGGGCCGACGAGCTGGTGCTCACCGAGATCGACGCCGAGCTCGACGGCGATGCGCACTTCCCGCGCTGGGACCGCGCCGACTTCGACGAGGTCGCGCGCGAGCCGCACACCGCCACCGACGGCACGCGTTTCGCCTTCGTCACGTACCGTCGCCGTCGTCGCGGCGGCGCAGAATCGCGTGCATGACCGCTCTGGACGACCCCACCCACGACCGCGAAGTCGGCAGCCGCCGCATCGCCCCGGGCAGCACGCGCGACACCACGCGCATCGACGACGTGCGCATCGACGCGGTGCGCCCCCTGATCACGCCCGCGCTGCTGCAGGAGAAGCTGCCGGTGCCCGAGGCGGCGCTGATGCTGGTCGAGGACACCCGCGCGCAGGTGGCCGCGGTGCTCGATGGCCGCGACGACCGGCTGCTGGCGGTGGTGGGCCCCTGCTCGATCCACGACCACGACCAGGCGCTGCAGTACGCCGCGCGGCTGAAGGCGCTGGCCGACGAGCTGGCCGGCGAGCTGCTGCCGGTGATGCGCGTGTACTTCGAGAAGCCGCGCACCACGGTGGGCTGGAAGGGCTACATCAACGACCCGCACCTGGACGGCAGCTTCGCGATCAACGAGGGGCTCGAGCGCGCGCGCCGGCTGCTGCTCGACGTGCTGGCGCTGGGCCTGCCCGCCGGCACCGAGTTCCTCGACCTGCTGAGCCCGCAGTTCATCAGCGACCTCGTCAGCTGGGGCGCGATCGGTGCGCGCACCACCGAGAGCCAGAGCCACCGCCAGCTGGCGTCGGGGTTGAGCTGCCCGGTGGGATTCAAGAACGGCACCGACGGCAGCGTCAAGGTGGCGGCCGACGCCATCGTCGCCGCGCGCGCGCCGCACGCCTTCATCGGCATGACCAAGATGGGGCAGGCCGCGGTGTTCGAGACGCGCGGCAACCCGCACTGCCACGTGATCCTGCGCGGCGGGCGCGTGCCGAACCACGGCGCCGAACACGTCGACAGCGCCTGCGCGCTGCTGCGCGCGGCGGGACTCGCCGAGCGGCTGATGGTCGACTGCAGCCACGCCAACAGCCGCAAGGACCACCGCCGCCAGGCCGACGTGGCGCGCGACCTGGCCGCGCAGCTGCAGGCCGGCGAGCGCCGCATCGCCGGCGTGATGATCGAGAGCCACCTGCACGAGGGTCGCCAGGACCTGGTGCCCGGCCAGCCGCTGCGCTGGGGCGTGTCGATCACCGATGCCTGCCTGGGCTGGGACCAGACCGAGCCGGTGCTGCGCGAACTGGCGCAGGCGGTGCGCGCCAGACGGCAGCAGCGGTAACCACGCGCCAGGCGAAGCCGCGACGAGCGAAGTCGTGTTGGTGTCCGGGCGGGCGCTCGTCGCCGCTCAGCGCAAGATCCCTGCGCGATGACCGCGCGGCCCGGGGTCCTGCGTGTCCGGCGGGGTGCAGGTGCAAGGTGCGCGGTTGCCGCCGTGCGGGCGCACCCCTGTCAGCGCCAGTCTGAAGCCGAACACCGGCAGTCCCTGCTGCGCGAAGTCGAGGTCCTCGAAGCGGACGAAACCCAGGCTCTCGTACAGGCGCCACGCCACCTGCATCGGCGCCGTCGTGTGCAGGATCATCTGCGCGTGTCCGCGCCTGCGCGCCAGCGCGATGCAGGCCCGGGTCAGCGCCCTGCCGACGCCGGCACCGCGATGCCACGGGTCGACGCCGAGCAGGCGCATGCCCGATGCGTCGCGCACCAACGTGGCGCGGCCGCCGGAGCCGTAGTGCGCCATGTCGCCGAAGTACACGACGCCGCCGGCCAGCACCGCGTCCGCCCTCACCGCCACCAGCACCCGCGCCTGCGGCACGCGGGCAAAGCGGTCGACGTTGGCCATCAGCTCGTAGTAGCGCGGTTGCTCGGCCGGCGTCGGAAAGCCGTCGAGCGCGGAGTACACGCGCACGAGCAGCCGGCCGAGCGCGTCGAACTCGTCGGCGCGGGCGTCGCGGATGGTCAGTGGCGCGGGGTGGTCGATCACGTCGGGAGTCGGCGGCGTCTTCGGGTCCACGTTCGGGTCCTCCTCGGTCGATGGCGGAGTGCCGGCTGGCGACACGCCGGCGCGCCGGCGGCGACACCGTCGGCCACGCGGGCGGCACGTGCGGATTCTTCCGGTCGGCCCACCGCGCCGCTTCTCCCGGCGTCGCCGAAGCTTGCCCGCGCGTCCTGCGCACGCGCGCATCCGCGCTGCAACCCGGGCGATAGACTGCACCCGGCGGCGCCACGCCGCTGCGACGCCCACCACCTCCGCCGATGCCCACCGACGACAACGAACTCGACACCTACCTGCTGCAGGCGGCCGGCATCCGCCGCGACGCGCTGAACCTCAAGTGCGCGCTGGGCGTGGTCACGCTGGGCTGGCTGCTCGTCGTCGCGTTCGACCAGCTGGGCAAGAAATCGCACGGGTGGGCCTACGCCCTGCCCGCGGTGACGCTGGTGGTGTGGCTCGGCCAGCAGGGTTCGTACGCGGCGCTGGCGCTGGCCGCGGCGATCTACGCGGCGGGCTGGATCAACGCGAACCAGGTGCTGTCGCGCATCGAACGCCAGGCGCAGGCGCGCGTTGCACGGCTGACGCAGGACATCGACACGGCCCCCGGCGCCGACGCGCTGCTGCAGCGCGGCGCGACGCTGGCCAAGGTGCTGCATCGGCACGACGACGCCGCCGCCGACTTCGAGGCCGCGCTGCGCCTGGGCGGCGGGCCGCGCCGCTGGCTGAACCTGGCTGGCGTGCAGGCCTGCGCCGCCGGCCGGCATGCACTGGGCGTGCAGCTGTTCGAGCGCGCGCTGGAGGTACCCGGCGAGGAGTCGCTGATCGCGCAGATCGGCAAGAACCGCGACACCGCGCGCAAGCTCGCGCAGGCGTCGTGACCGCGTTCACCCCGACCCGACACGTCCGGTCATGAAGCCTGCGACCGCGGAGTCCCCCGCTGCACGGCCGATGACCGGGCGGCACACCGGGTGCTGCGCTGCCCCGGCCGAGGCCTGCCGGCGGACGCGCCCGGCGGCAGGCCAGCCACAGGCCCGTCGGCGCAACCGGCGCGCCGGCCTGGGCCGTGCCGCCGTTGGCGACGATGGCGATGTCGGTGGTGACCGGGGCAGCGCCGGGGCCCCGGCTCGTGTCGCCTGACCGGTCGATCGAACCGGCTCTGCGGGTGACGACGGCCGCCGACGCGGTGCCGCAGCGGGATCCGGGGACGGCTGCCGTCGACGGCGCTCGCGCGCAGTGTCGACCCGTGATGACCGCGCCCATCATCACGGCCTCGCGCGCGACGAGCGTCGGTGCGGCTCGTCGCGTGCATGGCGCGTTGGTGCGACCGGGTCCCGACGGTCGGTGACGTCGCTGGGCGCGAACAGACCGGGCGCGTGCATCGGGCCGGCGTCGCTGCACCGTGCCGCGCTCGCCGGTGCGGCGCCGCGACGGCCCATCGATCGGGTCCGACCTGCGCTCAGGCGGCCTCGGCCCGCTGGACCAGGCGCTGCGCGAGCGGGCTCGCCGGGCGCATCGCGGCCCGCTCGGCGGTCAGCGCTGCCGCGAGCGATCGGTCCCGGCCACGCAGCGCGGCCTCGATCAGCGTCAGGTCGATCAGGTCACGCTGGGCGTGGCTGCCGCCGAAGCGATGCGCGTAGGAGCGCACCGGCCGCAACAGCGCGACGACGGTCGGGAAGTCGCCCGCGACGAAGGCCTGCACCGCGCGCGTGGCCGGCTCGCCGACCTCGGCGGTGAAGGCGCGGTTGTCGCCGCCGTCGGCCATCGCGGCACGCTGCGTCTCGCGCAGCCGCGCGGCAAGGTCGGCTCGCCCGGCGCTGGCGAACGCCATCATCGCGTGCAGGTCGTTGAAGGCGTAGTTGCCCGCGTCGGCGTGCGGGGCCCAGCGCTCGGCCAGGGCCTGCCAGCGGTCGCCGACGTCGACGCCGCGCAGCACGAGGCGCCACAGCAGCGCGCTCTGGTCGATCATGTCGAGCACCACGCCCGAGCCCGGACCGCCGATCGAGGCGTCGTACATCGCGAGGACCTCGTCGTGGCGGTCCTGCTCGAGCTTGAACAGTGCCAAGTGCCACCAGTTGTGCACCGCGAAGAAGCTGTCGCGCGCCCAGTGCTCGACGTTCGGCTCGAGCCAGGCGATGCCCTCCTTCGGCGCGTTGCGCATCTCGTGCACGTGCGCCACCGCGTGCCAGGCCCAGGTGTCGCGCTGCTGCAGTTCGATCGCGCGCCGACCGGTGCGTTCGGCCTGCGCATAGTCGCCCATCTCCTCGAGGCCGAAGGCGTGCATGCCGAGCACCGCGTGGTGGCCGGGCATCGCGTCGTTCCAGTGCGGCCGCACGCGGGCGATGCGGTCGCGCAGCATGCGCGAGTCGCCGGTGAAGAAGTCCAGCTGGTGGCCGGCCTGCAACGCGAGCAGGTCGCGCGGGTGCTGCGCCGAGAGGTCCTCGAGCAGACGGGCCGCATCGCGCCAGCGTCCCTGGGCCACCCGGGCGGCGGCCTGCGCATGCATGCGCTCGCGTTCGGTGCCGGCATGGCGCGCCGCGGCCTCGGCCTCGTCGCGCGCGGTCTGCAGCGCGCTCGCCTCGGTGCCGAGCAGGTGCAGCCAGGCGCGCAGGGTGTGCGCGACCGACATCGCGGGCGCGTAGGCGAGCGCGCGGTCGATCGTCGCGAGCGGGTCGCCGATCAGGCAGCGCAGTTCGTGCGCGGCCTGCTCGTAGTGCTCGATCGCGGTGGCGGTGGCGCCGCTCACCGGATGGCCGAGGGCATCGATCAGGGTGGTCATGGCAGGTCTCCTTCGGATGGGGCCACCACTGCGGTGGCGACGGATTGGGTGAAACGGGCGAGGTCAGGCGCAAAGCGCTGCGGCTCCTCCCAGTGCATGGCATGCCCCGCGTCGGCGTACTCGACGAGGCGCAAACCGCCGATGACTTGCAGCATCGCCTGCTGCTCGGCGGCCGGACAAACGGCGTCGTGACGCCCCCAGACGGTCCACGTGGGTACGTCGATCTCGCGCAGTCGCACCGAGAAGTCGTCGCGCATGAAGCCGGCGAAGGCGGCCCGCCATACGCGCGCCGGCACCTTCCGACACGAGTCGGTGACGCCGTGCAGCGCGATCACCGGCAGGTCGTCGCCGCGGCGGCCCTGTTCGGCGAACTCGAGGCGCAGGCGGCCGGGAAGCTGGATCTGGCGCACGGTGGTCTTCATCGAGGTGTACTCAGGGTCGGTCGGCGGCAGGACGCGAGACGTCGCGTGCGAGCAGCATGTCGAGCATCCGTGCCGAGGCGCCGTCCCAGAAGCCGGTGGCATGCTCGAAGCGGCGCGGGTTCTCGAAGGTGCCGAAGAGCATGTCGACCAGCGGCAGGTCGGCGTAGTTCTTCGCATGGATGCCGCGGGCGTGGTGGATCGTGTGGCTCTCCGGGCGCTGCACGATGAAGCCGAGCCAGCGCGGCGTGCGCAGGTTGGCGTGCTGGAAGATCGCGAGGAAGGTGATCACGAGGATCGTCGCCGTCGCGGCGGCCGGCGGCAGGCCGAGCAGCGTCAGCGCCACGCTGGGCACCAGCGACCAGCCGACGATGTCCAGCGGGCGTAACCAGAACGCACCGTAGACGTCGAGCCGCTCGGCGCTGTGGTGCATCTGGTGCGACACGCGAAACCACGCGTCGATGCCGTGCATGCCGCGGTGATAGGCGTACGCGAACAGCTCGTAGACGATCAGGCCGAGACCCGCCGCGGCCAAGACGGGCCAGCCCGACAGGTCGAACAGCTGCAGCGGCGCGAGCGTGTCGGCCCACAGCAGCGGCAGGTACGACGAGAGCAGGAAGTACAGCGCAAACACGGCCAGCGCACGGGCGTGCCAGCCGGGCACGCGCGGCAGCGGCCGGCCGGGGGCCAGGCGCTCGGCGAGCGCGAGGGCCGCGAACATCGCGAGCATCGTCAGGGTGATCGGATCGAGCAGCAGGTCGAGAGGGGTCGGCATCGATGGGCTCCGGCAAGTGGGGTTCGGCGCGGGTCGGCGCAGGAGCGGCAGTGTGCGCACGCGGCCCGATGCCGACCAGCGGCGATTCGGCAAGAATCCGTCCATTCCGGCCACACGGAGGCGTCCATGACGAAGCGACCGATCACGGTGGCGTTGCTGGCGATGCCCGGTGTCACCGCGGGAACGCTGTACGGCTTCCACGACTGCCTGTCGGGCGTGCACCGCGACTGGTCGCTGCTGCACGGCGGTGACGCCGAGTCGCCGTTTCGCTCGCTCATCGTCAGCCGCGACGGCCGGCCGCTCGAGGCGGCGAACGGCGTACGCATCACGCCGGACGCTTCGTTCGAGGCCTGCGAATCGCCCGACGTGGTGTGCGTGACCGACATCGCGGTGCCCCCCGGCGAGCCGCTCGGCGACGACTACGACCCCGAGGTGGCCTGGCTGCGCGAGCGCCATGACCAGGGCGCGATCCTGGCTTCGTCGTGCTCGGGGGCGGTGCTGCTCGCGCGCACCGGATTTCTCGAAGGGCTGGACGCCACGTCGCACTGGGCCTACTGCGACGCCCTGAGTCGCGAGTACCCGCGCACGCGCTGGCACCCGGAGCGCGGCCTGCTCTTCGCCGGGGCCGGCCAGCGCATCGTGATGGCCGGCAGCGGCATCGCGTGGCACCAGCTCGTGATGGCGCTGATCAGCCGCTTCGCCGGCGCCGAAGCGGCGATGCAGGTGGCGCGCATCAACCTGATCGACTGGGCGGCGACGAGCCCGATCGCCTACGCGTCGCTGCGCCACGGCGCCCAGGCGAGCGACCCGCCGGTGGCGGCCGCACAGGCCTGGGCGGCCGAGAACTACCGGCACGAGGCGCCGGTGGCGCAGATGGTCGCTGTCTCCGGCCTTGCCGAGCGCACGTTCAAGCGTCGCTTCGCCCAGGCCACCGGCATGGGCCCGCTCGACTACGTGCATCACCTGCGGCTGGAGGAGGCCAAGCAGATGCTCGAGTCCGGCGAGGCGTCGATCGAGGCGGTGGCCTACGAGGTCGGCTACCGCGACGCGAGCTTTTTCAACCGGCTGTTCCGGCGCAAGGTGCTGATGTCGCCCACCCAGTACCGGCGCCGTTTCGGGGCGCTGAGGTCGCGCCTGCGCGAGGCGCGCACCGCGCTCGGCGCCTGATCGGGTCGCGGCGCGGCTTGGCGCGGCCGCGCCAAGCCGCGTGCGCACCGCGGCGTCGGGCAACGCATCGCGCACGCGCTCGACGCGGCGGGCTATGGCCTGCGTGCGTTGCCGTGCGCCGACGGACTTGCGCCGCCGCCTCCGGGGGCATCGGAGGCGGTGACCGCCTCGGCCAGGTGACGCAGCAGCGCCGCGCCGTCGCCGCGCCAGGCGCTGCCGTGCATGCAGGCAAGCGTGCGCGGCTCCTGCGCTGCCAGCCGCTGCAGCAAGGCGCCGGTGTGCGGCGCATGGGCGAAGTAGTCCATCGGCGCGCGGAACGCTTCGCTGGGGCCGAGGATGTCGGCCTCGGTCAACGCCTCGGTGCCCGGGCCCGGTTGCGTGAACAGGTCGCCGCAGAAGAAGGTCCGGGTGGTCCGCTCCATCAGCAGCCCCGCGTCCCAGCCGTGCGGAACGTGCGGCGTGTCGAACCACTGGACCTCGCGCCGGCCCAGCGACAGCCGCTCGCCGTCGGCGAGCGCGCGCGGTGCCCGGTCGGCGAGGTCGTTCATCGAGACCATGGCCGCGATCCGGCTGCACAGCGGCACGGCTTCGGGTGCCGTGGCGAGCAGCAGGTTCATCGCGCCACACTCGTCGGCCTCGGTGTGCGACATCCCGATGTAGCGCAGGCGCTCGATCGGCGTCACGGCGGCGATGGCCTTGCGCACCATGGGGAACAGCGCGCGCGGGCCTGTGTGGAACAGCAACGGTGCGTCGTCGACGACGAGGTACTGGTTGAAGCTGAAGCCCTGTCCGTCGGGGAAGGTGATCGGCGTGTTGATGCGGTAGATGCCGTCGGCGACCTCGTGGACGTTGGTGCCGGTGTTCGGATCGATGAGCATGGTGCCTCCTGTGGTTGACAACCGGGATGTGACTCGAGCCGCCGCCGCGTTACAGCGAGACTTGCGCGCCCGCCGGGACTATGCTTGCGTGATGGACTGCGTCGACGTCGCACCCGCCGGGACGCCCGAGGCCCGGGCTGCCGCGCGCATCGTCGCCGCGGCCCCGGCCTTCGACCCCGAGGCCGAAGCGCAGCTGTACCGGCTGCTCGCGCCGCGCGTGAGGCGCTATGGCCAGCGCCACCTGCGCGACGACCATGCCGCCAACGACCTGATGCAGCAGGTGATGGCGCTGACGATCGAGAAGCTGCGCGCCGGCGCGGTCGACGAGCCCGCGCGCGTCGTCTCCTTCGTGCTCGGCGCGTGCCGCATGACGGTGACGGCGCTGTACCGCGACCAGCGCCGGCGCGAGGATCTGCTGCAGCGCTTCGCCGGCGACGTGCCGCTCGCCGACCTGCACGTGCCGCCGCGGCTGGACCACGAGCGTGTCGCGCAGTGCCTGGAGCGCCTGCCCGAGCGCGAGCGCGCCGTGCTGGTGCTGAGTTTCTACGAGGAGCAGTCCGCCGAGGACGTCGGCCGCTCGCTCGGCCTGAGTGCCGGCAATGTCCGCGTGATCCGCCATCGCGGCATCGACAAGCTGCGCCGCTGCGTCGACGCCACCCGGAGAATCGAATGACCCACGAACGCGCACATCCCGAGTGGCAGGCTCTCGTCGACTACTGGCTGGGCGACATGGATGCCGCCACCACCGAGATCGTCGACGAACACCTGCTGCACTGCGACACCTGCGGTGCCGCGTTCGACGAAGTCGTCGCGCTCGCACGCGGCGTTCGCGACGCCTTCTCGCGCGGCCTCGTGCCCGCGGTGTTGACACCAGGCCTCGTCGAGAGGCTGAAGGCCGGCGGCCGCCGCGTGCGCGAGTACAGGGTGCCGGCCGGCGGCAGCGTGCGGTGCAGCGTCGCGCCCGACGACGAGCTGCTCGTCAGCCGCGTCGGTGCGTCGCTTCGCGACGTGCGGCGGCTCGACGCCGTGCTGAGCTACTCCTTCGCGCCGGGCGAGGAGCAACGCCTAGTCGACCTGCCCTTCGACGCGGCCGCCGGCGAGGTGCTGCTCGCGCCCAAGCTGGCGGAGCTCCGCCACCGGCCGGCGCACGATTCCGTCCTTCGCTTGCTCGCCGTCGACGATGCGGGCGAGCGCGAGATCGGCCGCTACACCTTCCACCACCAGGCCGGCGCGAGCGCCGGGTGAGGCGCCGCTGCGGCAGGCACGGTCATCCGCAGCCGGCGGCCTCTCGTCCGCGCGCACACGGCGGACGGGGCAGTCCGGCCGGCATGGCGACTGGAGCACCGGCTCGCGCCGCACGCCGCCGAGCCGCCGGCGCCGAGGCTCCCCCGGTCGCCTTGTACGATGGGGGCCGCCGCGGGTGACCTGTCGGCGCCGGTCGGGTTCGCGACGCATGCGTCTGCCGGCGTGCATGGCGGTCCGACAGGCCGCGGTGACAGTGAAGCCCCGTCAGGACGACAACTCAGGACTGCCTTGAAACTCGCCACCTGGAACGTGAACTCGCTCGCGGTGCGTCTGCCGCAGTTGCTCGCCTGGCTCGAGGCGAATCCGGTCGACGTGATCGCACTGCAGGAAACCAAGCTCACCGACGACAGGTTCCCGGTCGCCGAGATCGAGGCGGCCGGCTACCGTGCGCAGTGGTTCGGCCAGCGCACCTACAACGGCGTCGCGTTGCTGAGCAAGGGCGACGCCGCCGACGTGGTGCGCAACATCCCCGGGCACGACGACGCGCAGGCGCGCGTGATCGCCGCGACGCTGGGAGGCGTGCGGGTGATCGGTGCGTACTTCCCCAACGGCCAGGCGCCCGACAGCGACAAGTTCGTCTACAAGCTGCGCTGGATCGAGGCGCTGCGCGACTGGACACGCGCCGAGCTGGCCGTCCACCCGCGGCTGGTGCTGATGGGCGACTTCAACATCGCGCCCGAGGACCGCGACGTGCACGACCCGGTCGCGTGGGCCGGGCAGATCCACTGCACGCCCGAGGAACGCGAGCACTTCCGCGAGTTGCTCGCGATCGGGCTGGTCGACGCGTTTCGCCTGTTCGAGCAGCCGCCGAAGAGCTGGAGCTGGTGGGACTACCGCAACCTGGCGTTCCGCAAGAACCAGGGCCTGCGCATCGACCACATCCTGGTCAGCGAGGCGCTGCGCCCGCGCGTGAGCGCGTGCACGATCGACAAGGCGCCACGGCGCAACGAGCGCCCCAGCGACCACGCGCCCGTGGTGGTCGAGATCGTGGCGGGCTGAGGCGCGCGGGCTGCGGCCCGCGGCCGCCTGCGCACCGGTCGACTGCGCCGGCGGCCCAGGGTCGATCGGCTGCCGGACGTGCGGCGCCGACCCAGACGCCACGCTCGATCACCTGCAGCGCGCGTCGTCGTCGAGCCCGAGCTCCTGGATCTTGCGCGTGATCGTGTTGCGGCCGATGCCCAGCTTGTGTGCCGCCTCGATGCGCCGCCCGCGCGTGACCTCGAGCGCGGTGAGGATCAGCCGCCCCTCGAAGCGGCGGGTCAGCGTGTCCCACACGTCGGGCGCTCCGGACTGCAGCAGCGTGCGCGCCTCGCTCTCGAGGTCGTGCAGCCAGCCGAGCGCCGGCGTCGACGCCGGCGCGCAGGTCGGCGCGGGCATTGCCGCGCCAATGCCCGGCACGGCGTCGGCTGCGGGCGACGCCACGGTCGGCGCGGTCGGCGCCGGTGCGGCGGCTGCGCCCGCATCGAGCTCCGGCGGCAGGTCCTTCGGCTCGATGACCTGCGCCGGCGCCATCACGGTGAGCCAGTGGCAGATGTTCTCGAGCTGGCGCACGTTGCCCGGGAAGTCGAACGCCACCAGCCGCGCCAGTGCCGCGTCGCCGATGCGCTTGGCTTCGACGCCGAGTTCCTTCGCGCTCTTCGCGAGGAAGAAGCGCGCGAGCATCGGGATATCCTCGCGGCGCTCGCGCAACGCCGGCAGGCGCAGGCGGATGACGTTCAGGCGGTGGAACAGGTCCTCGCGGAACGCACCGTCCTTGACGCGCTGCTCGAGGTTCTGGTGCGTCGCGGCGATCACGCGCACGTTGGCCTTCAGCGGCTGGTGGCCGCCGACGCGGTAGAACTGGCCGTCCGAGAGCACGCGCAACAGCCGCGTCTGCAGATCGAACGGCATGTCGCCGATCTCGTCGAGGAACAGCGTGCCACCCTCGGCCTGCTCGAAGCGGCCGCGGCGCATCGTCTGCGCGCCAGTGAAGGCGCCGCGCTCGTGGCCGAAGAGTTCGCTCTCGAGCAGGTCCTTCGGGATCGCTGCGGTGTTGATCGCGACGAACGGCCCGCCGGCGCGCGGGCTGTGCTTGTGCAGCGCGCGTGCGACGAGCTCCTTGCCCGACCCGCTCTCGCCGGTGATCAGCACCGTCACGTGGCTCTGGCTGAGTCGCCCGATCGCGCGGAACACGTCCTGCATCGCGCTCGCCTGGCCGAGCATCTCGGGCATCTCGGCGGCGCGCTCGGCCTGCACGGCCTCGCGCAGGCTCTCTTCGACGGCGCGGCGGATCAGCTCGACCGCCTTGGTCACGTCGAACGGCTTGGGCAGGTACTCGAAGGCGCCGCCCTGGAACGCCGACACCGCGCTGTCGAGGTCGCCGTACGCGGTAATGATGATCACCGGCAGCGCCGGCAGCCGCGCCCTGACCTTGGCGAGCAGGTCGATGCCCGACCCGCCCGGCATGCGGATGTCCGACACCAGCACCTGCGGCTCGTCGGTGTCGAGCGCGGCGAGCACGTCGTGGCCGCTCGAGAACGAGCGCACCGCGAACTGCTCGCGCGCCAGCGCCCTCTCGAGCACGAAGCGGATCGATTGGTCGTCGTCGACGATCCAGATGGGTTTCATGCGCTGTGCGGTCCGCTACGGCAGGGGGACGACGATCTTGAACACGGTGCGTCCGGGGACGCTGTCGCATTCGATCGTGCCCTGGTGCTGCTGCACGATGGTCTGCGCCAGCGTCAGGCCCAGCCCCGAGCCGCCGTCGCGCCCCGACACCAGCGGGTAGAAGACGCGATCACGGATCGACGCCGGAATGCCCGGCCCGTTGTCCTCGACATGCAATTCCAGTGCCAGCCGCCAGCGCGTCTTGCCGATCGTCACCTGCCGCACGCTTCGCGTGCGCAGCAGGATCACCGCGTCGCCGACCGCGCGGCGCGGCTCGAGCGCCTGCGCCGCGTTGAGGGCGATGTTCAGCACCGCCTGGATCAGCTGCTCGCGGTCGCCGCGGAACTCGGGGATCGAAATGTCGTAGTCGCGCTCGACCTTCAGGCCCTGCGCGAACTCGGCCAGCACCAGGGTGCGCACACGCTCGCACACCTCGTGGATGTTGACGTCGCCGACGACCTGCGCCTTGCGGTGCGGCGCGAGCAGGCGGTCGACCAGCGCCTGCAGCCGGTCGGCCTCGTGCACGATGACCTGCGTGTACTCGGCCAGCTCCTTCGACTCGAGCTCCATCTGCAGCAACTGCGCCGAGCCGCGGATGCCACCCAGCGGGTTCTTGATCTCGTGCGCCAGGTTGCGGATCAGCTCCTTCGTCGCCTCGGCCTGGCCGTGGGCGCGCTCCTCGCGATCGAGCCGGGTCTGCTGCTCGATCTCGATCATCTCGACGACCAGGCGCTCGGCGTACTCGGTCTGGTTGACGATCACGTGCACGGGCAGCCGGTCGGGGTGCGCGCCGGGCACCCGGCGCAGTTCGGCGTCGAAGCGCGCGGTGGCGATGTCGTTGCGCGCCGCCGCCTGCAGCGCCTCGCGCAACGGATTCGCGTCGGCGACCCAGTCGACGACCGCGCCGCCGACGATGGCCTTGCGCGACGCGCCGACGAGGTGCTCGAACATCGCATTGGCGAACAGCACCCGCCCCCCCGGGTCGACCACGGCGACCATCGTCGCCAGCAGGTCGAACGCGTCGTAAGACGGGGCGCCGTCCGGACGCAGGAACGGCAGCGGCATCGCGCTCGCCCCCGTCAGTTCGACAGCTTGCCCAACTCGCGCCTGATCGCCGCGATGTCGCCTTCCTTGCGCTCGATGCCGGCCTTCATCTCGGCGACGCGGTCGAGGTAGCGCTGGTAGTTGCGCTCGTCGCCGCGGCGCTCGGGCTGACCGTTGTTGTACTCGCGCTGCAGTTCGGCCAGGCGCTGCTGCTCGCGCCTGAGTTCGGCCTCGAGGATCGCACGACGGTCGCTGTCGCGACTGCGCTGTTCGGCGGGGTCGACCCGGCTGCCCGCCGGGCGTGGCGCTGAAGCCGCCGCGGCGGCCGCGGCCGGCGCGGCCTCGGGGCGCGGGCGCGGCGTCGACGGCATCACGCTGATCGGCGCACCCTCGATCGTGCGGCAGCCGCGCTGCTGCGCTTCGGCCGGCGTGAGCGCGTCGGTGTACAGCACCGGCGGCCCCGGGCAGCGGTAGACGACGCTGCCGCCCTGCTGCTGCGCCCACGCCGCCGATCCGGCCAGCGTGCCCAGCGCCCACACCGCCGCCGTGCCGACGCCGAGCGTACGAGTTCCCAACCGCTTCATGCCTGTCTCTCCGTCGCGGGCGCACGCACCGCGCGGCCATTGTGACCCAGGCTGCACGGCGCGCAGGCAACGAAAAGGGGCGGCCCGAGCCGCCCCTTCCTGCCTTTGCCACCGCGGCCGCGCGCGGCGCCAGGGTCACAGGCTGTAGTACATGTCGAACTCGACCGGGTGCGTGGTCATGCGGAAGCGCGTGACCTCGGTCATCTTCAGGTCGATGTAGGCGTCGATGTACGAGTCGGTGAACACACCGCCCTTGGTCAGGAAGGCGCGGTCCTTGTCGAGGTAGTCGAGCGCCTGGTCGAGACTCGAGCACACGGTGGGGATCTTCGCGTCCTCCTCCGGCGGCAGGTGGTACAAGTCCTTGCTGGCGGCCTCGCCCGGATGGATCTTGTTCTCGACGCCGTCGAGCCCGGCCATCAGCAGCGCGGCGAAACCCAGGTACGGGTTCATCATCGGGTCCGGGAAACGCGCCTCGATGCGCCGGCCCTTCGGATTGGCGACGTAGGGGATGCGGATCGACGCCGAGCGGTTGCGCGACGAGTACGCCAGCTTGACCGGCGCCTCGAAGCCGGGCACCAGCCGCTTGTAGCTGTTGGTGCCGGGGTTGGTGAT
>NZ_DAOKZA010000035.1:0-38716 GCF_035325925.1 Azohydromonas sp.
AGGTAGGTGACGACGTTGTCCTTGGTCGTCGGGCCGTAGCCGACGCGCACGATGCGCGCCGGGTAGCGCCGGTTCGGGTACGCGCTGACGGTGAACGTGGCCGCCAGCTGCGCGCGCACCTGGCCGACGTCGGCCTCGTCGACGTTGACCTGCAGCTTCATCTTCGTCAGGTCCTCGGCCAGCGTGAACAGCGTCACCGCCTGCAGCGACGCGGCCACCGCGTTGCCGGGCTCGACGGCGCGCGACAGCACCACGCCGTCGATCGGCGAGCGGATGGCCGCCTTGCGCAGGTTGGTCTCGTTGCTGCTCAGCGTCGCGCGCGCCTGCGCGACGCCCGCCTGCGCGCTGGCCACGTTGGCCTCGCCGCGCGCGGCCGCGGCCTCGGCGGCGGCGAGCTCGGCCGCCGACGGCACCTGGCCGCCGCTGCGCTGGTGCACGTCGCGCAGCCGCGCCAGCGTGTCGCGCGCCTCGGCGGCAGTCGCGCGCGCCTGCTGCAGCGCCGACTCGGCGGCGGCCAGCGCGGCGCGCGAGCCGGCCACCTGGTCGCGCAGCCGCGCGTCGTCGAGCTCGACCAGCACCTGGCCCCGGGCCACGCGATCGTTGACGTCGACGTGCACGCGCGCCACCGTGCCTGACAGTTCGCTGCCGATGGCCACCTGGCGGATCGGCTGCAGCGTGCCGCTGGCGGTGACGGTCACCGTCAGCGCGCCGCGCGTGACCGGCTGCGTCTGGTACTGCGGTGCTGCGGCCGCCTGGCGCTGGCCGAGCCAGAACCAGGCGCCGAGCGCGCCGGCGACGAGCAGCACCAGTGCCGCCCACAGGCTGCGGCGTTGCCACCAGCGGCGCGACGCGCCGTCGGGGCCGAGCAGGTCGTTCAAGGCGGACTCGGGTGCGCTCATCGGTGGGCTTCAATGTCTGACTGGGGGTCCCAGCCGCCGCCGAGCGCCTTGTACAGGCGCACGTGCGCGGTGGCCAGGCCGGTGGCGGTGCCGGCGACGGCGTCCTCGGCGGCGAGCAGCGTGCGCTGGCTCTGCAGTACGTTCTGGAAGTCGACCAGGCCGCTGCGGTAGCGCTGCGCGGCCAGCGTCGCCGCCGACCGCGCCGAGCGCACGGCGGCCTGCTGCGCCGCGAGCTGCTCGCGCGTCGAGCGCAGCGCCACCAGCGCGTCCTCGACCTCCAGCAGCGCCGCCAGCACGGTGGCACGCCAGGCGGCGGCGGCCTCGTCGCGCGCGGCTTCCTGCTGGCGCACCTGCGCGCGCAGCCGCCCGCCGTCGAGCACCGGCAGGTCGACGCCGGCCAGCAGCGAAGCGACCGCGGCGCCGCTGCCCAGGCCGCCGAGCGTCAGCGCCGACAGGCCGATCGAGCCGCCGAGCGACAGGCTGGGCAGGCGCTGCGCGTCGACCTGCTCGACGCGCGCCGCGGCAGCGGCCCACTGGCGTTCGGCGGCCTGCACGTCGGCACGCCGGCGCAGCACCTCGGCGGGGATCGCCGGCGCGAGGTCGGGCGGCGCGGCCGGCGCGGCGGCGGGGTCGCCGGCGGCCAGTTCGGCGTGCAGCGCGCCGGGGGCGCGGCCGGTGAGCACGGCCAGCGCGTTCATCGCCTGCGCGGCGCCGGCGGCCAGCGCCGGCAGCTGCGCGCGCGTCTGCTCGACGGCGGTGCGCGCCTGCTCGACGTCGAGCTGCGTGACCAGCCCCGCCTCGTGGCGCCACTGCGTGATCTGCAGCGTCTGCAGCTGGGTCTCGAGGTTGCGCCGCGCGATCGCCTCGCGCGCCTGCGTGCCGCGCAGCTGCAGCAGCCCCAGCGCGGCTTCGGCGGCGACGGCGACCTGCGCGTGCGCCAGCGTCAGCGCGCCGGCCTGCGCGGCGGCGTCGGCCGCGCGCACGCCGGCCGCGGCGGCGCCCCACAGGTCGATCTCCCAGCGCGCATCGAGCCCGGCGCGGTACTGCTCGGCGGTGTCGCGGCCCTCGCTGCGGCTGGCCTGCGCCGAGCCGCTGGCGCCGAGCGTGGGCGACAGCGCCGCCGCGGCGATCTCGCGCTGCGCGCGCGCCTGGCGCAGCCGCGCACGCGCCGCGTCGAGGTCGGTGTTGGCCCGCAGCGCCTGCGCCACCAGCGGCGCCAGCGCCGGGTCGCCGAAGCGCTCCCACCAGTCGGCGCGCACGGCGGCGTCGCCGCCGACCGGCGCCGATGATGCAGCGGCGGTCCACGCCGGCGGCGTCGGGTCGTCGTGCGGCGGCGCGGGCTGCTGCAGCGACGCGCAGCCGGCCAGCGCAGCGAGCGCGGCCAGCGCGGCAACGGCAAGGCGCGGCGCGGCGCACGGCGGTCGAGGTGTCATCGCCGCCGATCTTCGCCGGCGCGCGTGAACGACGCGCGCGGCGCGCGTCAACGGATGTAAAGCCGCGCCGCCGCGCGCCGGCGTCACTGGAACGCCACTTCGGCGAAGCTGCGCAGCTTGCGGCTGTGCAGCGCCTCGAGCCGCTGTCGGCGCAGGATGTCGAGCGCGCGCATGCCGATGCGCAGGTGCTGGTCGACGCGTTCGCGGTAGAAGCGGTCGGCCATGCCCGGCAGCTTGATCTCGCCGTGCAGCGGCTTGTCCGACACGCACAGCAGCGTGCCGTAGGGCACGCGGAAGCGGAACCCGTTGGCGGCGATGGTGGCGCTCTCCATGTCCAGCGCGATCGCGCGGCTCTGGCTGAAGCGGCGCTCGGGCCCCGGGTGCGGCAGCAGCTCCCAGTTGCGGTTGTCGGTGCTGGCCACGGTGCCGGTGCGCAGCACCTTCTTCAGATCCCAGCCGCGCAGCCGGGTGACGTCGGCCACCGCCTGCTCGAGCGCGACCTGGATCTCGGCCAGCGCCGGGATCGGCACCCACAGCGGCAGCTCCTCGTCGAGCACGTGGTCCTCGCGCACGTAGCCGTGCGCGAGCACGTAGTCGCCGAGCTGCTGCGTGTTGCGCAGCCCGGCGCAGTGGCCGAGCATGACCCACGCGTGCGGGCGCAGCACCGCGATGTGGTCGGTGATGGTCTTCGCGTTGGCCGGGCCGACGCCGATGTTGACCATCGTGATGCCGCTGCGGTCGTCGCGCACCAGGTGGTACGCCGGCATCTGCGGCATGCGCGGCGGCGGCGCGCCGGCGTCGTCGTGCGGCGGCGCCCCGGCGCGGCGCGTGACGACGTTGCCGGGCTCGACGAAGGCGACGTAGCCGGGGTCGGCGCCGTCGGCGGCGTCGCCGAACAGGCGCGACGGGGCCGACGCGTCGCCCATCAGCTCGTGGCCCAGGCGCACGAACTCGTCGATGTAGAACTGGTAGTTCGTGAACAGCACGAAGTTCTGGAAGTGGTCGGCCGCGGTGCCGGTGTAGTGGCGCAGGCGGTGCAGCGAGTAGTCGACTCGCGGCGCGGTGAACAGCGCCAGCGGCAGCGCCTCGCCGGGCGCGGGCTCGTGCGTGCCGTTGGCGATGCCGTCGTCCATCGCCGCGAGGTCGGGCAGGTCGAACCGCTCGCGCAGGCGCTGCCGGCGCTGCGGCGCGAGCTGGCCCTCGAAGGTCTCGTCGTCGGCCAGCGCGAAGTGCGCCGGGATCGGCTGCGACGAGGTGCCGACCTCGATGCCCACGCCGTGGTTGCGCAGCAGCAGCGCGAACTGCTCGCGGTAGTAGTCGCCGAACAGGTCGGGGCGCGTGAGCGTGGTCTCGTAGGTGCCGCGGCCGGCGACGAAGCCGTAGGCCAGCCGGGAGTCGGGGCGGAACGCGGTGTCGGTGTGCACGCGCACGAACGGGTAGCACGCGCGCACCGGCCGCGCCGGCTCGTCGCCGGCGACGTGGCGTTGCAGCGCCTGGCGCAGGTGGGAGACGGCTGCGTCGTAGATCGCGCGCACCTGCGCCAGCGCGGCGTCGGCATCGTCGAACCGGGCCGGTGCGACGAACGGGGGGGACGACAGGGTCATGGGCGGGCCTCGCGGGGTTGGCGACCATTGTGGCGGCGCGCGGCTTCGGGCGCGGCGACAATGGCCCGGTGAGCGGCCCCGACCAAGACTTCTGGCAGCAGCGCTTCGAGCGCGGGCAGACGCCGTGGGACCGCGGCGAGCCCGGCCCGCAGATCGCACGCTGGGGCGCCGACGGGCTGCTGGCCACCGGCCGGCGCGTGCTGGTGCCCGGCTGCGGCAGCGGGCACGACGTGGCCGCGATCGCCGCGCTCGGCTGCGACGTCACCGGGCTGGACTACGCGCCGGCGGCGATCGCGCTGGCGCGGCAGCGGCTCGACGACGCGGGCCTCGCGGCGGCGCTGGTCACCGCCGACGCGCTGCAGTGGCAGCCGCCGCAGCCCTTCGATGCGGTCTACGACCAGACCTGCTGGTGCGCGCTGCACCCCGACCTGTGGGCCGCCTACGCGCGGCAGCTGCACCGCTGGGTGCGCCCCGGCGGCCAGCTGCTGCTGCTGGCGATGCAGTGCCGGCGCGACAGCGCCGCCGACGGCCGCATCGACGGGCCGCCGTACCACCTCGACGTGCACACGGTGCGCGCGCTGGCGCACGAGCCGGCGTGGCGCTGGCCGCCGCCGCCGTACCCGCGCGTCGCCCACCCGGGCATCGGGTACGAGCTCGCCATCGTGCTCGAGCGGCGCTGAGGGCCCACCTCCGGCGGTTCAGCCCTCGGCCACCGGCAGCCCGTGCAGCCGCCACAGGCCGATGCCGCCGTGCAGGTTGGCCACGCGCGTGTGGCCGTGGTGCACGAGGAACTGCATGGCCTGGAAGCTGCGCGCGCCGCTGGCACAGGCCAGGATCAGCTCGCGGTCGCGCGGCAGCTCGGGGTGGCGCCGCACGAAATCCGACAGCGGCAGGTTGACGACGCCGGGCACGTCGAAGGCCAGCCGCGCGACCTCGCCGCGCTCGCGCACGTCGATCAGCAGCGCGCCCTGCTCGAGGTGGGTCAGCGCCGAGGGTGGGTCGAGCTGTCGCAGCGCGTGCATGGGGCGACTCCTCGGCACGCCGGCGGGTGCGCCATCGCGCAGCGGAGTGGGCCGGTCGATGCCTCGTCAATCACGCAGCAATATACAGGCGCGGGATCGTCGCGCGTGGCTTGATCTGTGTCAGTCTCGCGGCGGACCGATCCGGACATAATACCCATATAGGTATTTGATCCGGCCCGCCGTCCGGCCACTCGCCAGGGCGGGTCGGGTGGATTCCCGTCGAGTCAGGAAGGCGCGGGCCGCGTGACGCCGAGGTCCGCGCCGCGCGCCAGCCGCAAGGAGACCGCCATGAACACCGAGCCCCCCACCCCCGCCGTCGCCGACCCGGCGCGCCGCCGCTGGCTGCAGGGCGTCGGCGCGGCCACGCTGGCCGGCAGCGCCGCGGCGCTGGGTCCGGCGCCCGCGCGCGCGGCGCGCCTGCGCACGCAGGCGCATGTCGTGATCGCCGGCAGCGGGCTGGGCGGGCTGGCGGTGGCCAACCGGCTGAGCCGGGTGCTCGACGGCGCACGCATCACCATCGTCGACGCGAAACGCGAGCACAACTACCAGCCCGGCTACACGCTGGTGGCCACCGGCGTGTGGCCGGTGGACAAGGTGCGCGACGCCAACGCCGACTTCATCCCGCCCGGCGTCGAGTGGGTGCAGGAGATGGTCGCCGGGTTCGACCCGGCGGCCAACGCCGTGGTCACCGCCGGCGGGCGGCGCATCGGCTACGACTACCTGGTGGTCGCCACCGGGCTGCACCTGGACTACGCGCAGATCGAGGGCATGGACGTCGCGGCGATCGGCAGCCACGGCCTGGCCAGCGTCTACGCCAGCCCGCAGGCGGCGCAGGCCAGCTGGCAGGCGCTCGACGCGTTCCGCCAGCGCGGCGGCCAGGCGGTGATGACGCTGCCGTCCGGACCGTTGAAGTGCGCCGGCGCGCCGCTGAAGATGACCTTCATGGTCGCCGACCGGCTGCGCCAGGCCGGCACGCGCGAACGCTCGCGCATCGCGTTCCACACCGGGCTGCCCACCGACACGGTGTTCGGCGTCAAGCCGGTCAACGACAACGTGATCGCGCGCTGGGACGCGCTGGGCGTCGAGCGCCACCACCTGAGCAAGCTGGTGGCGGTCGACGTGGCCGGGCGCCGTGCCACGTTCGCCACCCCGGAGGGCGAGCGCACCGAGGTGCCGTACGACTTCCTGCACGTGGTGCCGCCGATGCGCGCCACCGACGCCGTGAAGAACAGCCCGCTGGCCTGGCAGGACGGCCCGATGGCGCCCGGCGGCTGGCTCGAGGTCGACGCCAAGACGCTGCGCCACCGGCGTTTCGGCAACGTGTTCGGCGTCGGCGACATCAACGGCACGCCGCGCGGCAAGACCGCGGCGACGGTGAAGAAGAGCGCGCCGATCGTCGCGCACAACCTGGTCGAGGTGATCGCCGGGCGCGACCCCGACGAGGACTTCGACGGCTACACCTCGTGCCCGCTGATCGTGCGCGAGGGCTCGGCGATGCTCATCGAGTTCGACTACGACGGCAGGCTCACGCCGTCGCTGCCGATGATCGAACCGCTGCAGGCGAGCTGGTTCGCCTGGCTGATGAAGTACCGCATGCTCAAGCCCGCGTACGTCGCGGTGCTCAAGGGCCGCGTCTGAGGAGACCCCGATGTACGAGATCTGGCTGGCGCTGAACATCGTGTGGGAGACCGTGCTGACCGTGTGGCCGGCGGTGCTGCAGGGCGCGCTGGTGTGGCTCGCGCTGATGGTGCTGGCGCTGCGCCGGCGCGGCGTCGACTGGCGCGGCGGCTTCAAGCTGGCGCTGGGCGCCGCCGTGGCGGTGGGCATCGCCGGCGTGCTGTGGCTGCCCGGCGCGACGCGCTCGTCGCTGGGCGAAATGGCCTACTGGGTCGACTGGGCCAACCTGCTGGCGATCGCCGCGGGCTTCGGCGCGGTCGCGCTGGCCTTCGCGTGGCCGCTGGCCGCGCTGACGCGGCGTCCGCGGCACTGAGCATGCCGCGCGCCGCGCCGCTGAAGTACCTGTTCCCGGGCTGGTACGCCATCGTGATGGGCCTGGCCGGCCTGGCGCTGGCGTGGCAGCGCGCCGAGCCGCTGATGGGCGACACCGCGCTCGGCGTCGCGCTGGTGCTCGGCGCGCTGGCCGCCTTGGTGTTCGCGCTGCTGGCCGCGGCGAGCGTGCTGCGCGCACGCTGGCACGCCGACGCCTGGCGCGAGGACCGGCTGCATCCGGTGCGCCACGCGTTCGTCGCCACCCTGCCGGTGGCGTTGCTGCTGCTGGCCACCGTCGCGGTGGCGCTGCTCGGTCCGTCGGTCTGGGCCGCGGCGTCGTGGTGGGCCGGCAGCCTGGCGCAGCTGACCGTCACCGTCTGGGTGCTCGGGCGCTGGTGGCGCGGCAACCAGGGCGCCGACGTGAAGGCCGGCACGCCGCCGGGGCTGGTGTGGGCCGGCGTCACGCCGGCGCTGTTGATCCCGATCGTCGGCAACGTGCTGGCGCCGCTGGCCGGCGTGCCGCTGGGTCACGCCGGGTGGGCGGCGGCGCAGTTCGGCATCGGCCTGCTGTTCTGGCCGGTGGTGCTGGTGCTGCTGCTGGTGCGCATCGCGCTGCACGGCATGATCCCCGAGCGCCTGCTGCCGACGCTGGCGATCCTGATCGCGCCGCCGGCGGTGGCGGCGCTGGCGCTGCTGCAGCTCGGCGCGGCGCAGCCGGTGGCCTGGGCGCTGTGGGGCATGGCGCTGTTCGCGCTGCTGTGGGTCGGCACGCTGGCGCGGCGCCTGCGCGCGCTGCCGTTCACGCTGACGCACTGGGCGCTGTCGTTCCCGCTGGCGGCGCTCGCCGCGCTGACGCTGCACCTGGCCGCGCCCGGCGGCGCGATGGCGCTGCTGGGCATTGTGCTGCTCGCGTTCGCGTCGCTGGTGATCGCCGCGCTGGCGCTGGCCACCTGGCGCGGGCTGAGAGACGGCACCCTGCTGGCGCCCGAGCCGGCGGCGCCGGTGGTCGCCGCCACGGCCTGACGCGCGCCGGCGCCGGCCGGTGCGTCGGGAGGCGACACGCCGCGGCGGCTTGGTATCGTGCGGGCCGCCCACGCCGAACCCAGCCCACACCGATGCTGCGCTACCTCACCGTCCCCGTGACCGCGTTCGCCCAGAACTGCTCGGTCATCTGGTGCGACCGCACCAACGACGCCGCCGTCGTCGACCCCGGCGGCGACCTGCCACGCCTGCGCGCGGCCGTCGCCCGGCTGGGCGTGCGGCTGCGCGCGATCTGGCTCACGCACGCGCACATCGACCACGCCGGCGCCACCGGCACGCTGTCGCGCGAGGACGCGCTGCCGGTGATCGGGCCGCACCCGGGCGACCAGTTCTGGATCGACGCGCTGCCGCAGCAGAGCCAGATGTTCGGCTTCCCGCGCGCCGAGCCGTTCACGCCGACGCGCTGGCTGGCCGACGGCGACACGGTGACCATCGGCGACGAGACGCTGCAGGTGCGCCACTGCCCCGGCCACACGCCCGGCCACGTCGTGTTCCACAGCACCGGCGCGAAGCGCTGCTTCGTCGGCGACGTGCTGTTCGCCGGCTCGATCGGCCGCACCGACTTCCCCGGCGGCAACCACGACCAGCTGATCGACAGCATCGTCGAGCGTCTGTGGCCGATGGGCGACGACACCGTCTTCATCCCGGGCCACGGCCCCGAGGGCACGTTCGGCGAGGAGCGGCGCCACAACCCCTACGTCGGCGGCACCTGAGCGCGCCGGGGTCTGCGCGCGACCTGCGGCAGGCCGCCGCCGCGCACGGCGGCGGCCCGGGCGCGGCGCGTCTGCCGCGCGGCAGACGCGGTCAGCGCGCGCGTCCGGCGACGACGGCGCGTTCGCCGGCGCCCCCGGCGTAGGCGCGTGGCGCCTCGGCGCGGGCGGCGCGGTGCGTCATGTAGAACGCGCCGCTGTCCTCGCCGCTCATCGCGTGCAGTTCGCCGCTGGCGCGGGCCGCCTCGACGGCGGCGCGCACCTCGGCACGCGTCAGCGTGCCCGCCGACTCGGCGCGCGCGAGGTGGAACGACCCGCTGTCCTCGCCGCTCATCGCGCCGAGCGTGCCGTCGGCGCGCGCGGCGCGCAGCGCGGCGAGCACCTGCGCGCGCGACGCCCCGCCGGCGGCGGCCGTGCGCGACAGGTGGAACGACCCGCTGTCCTCGCCGATGAACGCGTGCAGCGTGCCGTCGGCGCGCGCCTGCTCGAGTTCGGCGGTCACCTGCTGGCGCGCGAGGGCGCCCGCGTCGGGTTCGGCGTGGGCCGCGAAGCCGGCGACGACGGCGAGCGCGGCGGCAGTGATGTGGAGCTTGCTCATCAGATTCCCCTGGACGACATCCCTGGCTGAAGGTGGACCGCACCGGATGCCTGGAGGCGCGGCCCATGCGGCAAAAGGTAGGCGCGGTGCGCGCCGGCGCCGTCATGCGAACGACGGAAGCACCCGCCGGCCGCTCCTTCGCATGGACGACGCGTCGACGCGCACGGCGCCGCCCGGCGGGCCCGTCCACCGTCGAGACGATGCCCGCGCCGCGGCGCCGCCGCATGCTGGGCGCGCCCCTCACCCACGGAGCGCACCATGTCGAACGCCATCGTCCACCGGCTCGACCGCCGGCATCGCCTCTTCGCCGGCGCAGCCGCCGCACTGGCCGGCACCGCCTTGCTCGGCGGCGTGCTGGCGCTGTTCGACCGCGCGGGAGCCCGCCAGTGGCTGCCGGCCGATCCTCACGTGCTCGAACTCGTCGCCGCGTGCGACGCTGTCGCCGATCGTGCGGCGCGTGCGCAGTGCACGCGCGACGTCGTCGCCGCACTCGTGCAGCGATCGACGGCCGGTTCGCGGCTGGCGTCGCGCTGAACGGCGGCGTCGGCGGCGAGGTGAATACCGCACAAGTCCGGCGTGCCGATTCACCCCTGCCGGCGGCGGCCGGTTCCTATCTTTCGTGCACGGTGGCCGCCTTCGTCGGCCACCCCCTCAGGAGACCCACCGTGCACGACCTGCCGACCATCGCCCCCCTCGCCCCCGCCGGCGCGCCGGCCGACGCCCCGCTCGGCCGCCTGCTGGCCGGCGCGCTCGACGAAGTCGACTACGGCATCGCGCTGCTCGACGCCGACGCGCACGTGCTGCACCTGAACCACCAGGCGCGCCGGCGCCTCGACGCCGGCGACGCGCTGGTGCTCGACGGGCAGCGCCTGCGCGCCCGCGACGCGCGCCTGGCCGCGCTGTTCGGCGACGCGCTGCGCGCCGCCGCCACGCGCGGCCTGCGCCGGCTCGTCGACATCGGGCAGCGCGACGAGCACCTGCACGCCGCGCTGGTGCCGGTGGGCCCGGGCGTCGCGGCGCTGCTGCTGGGCAAGGCCGGCGTCTGCGAGGCGCTGGCGCTGCAGCACTTCGCACGCACGCACGAGCTGACGCCGGCCGAGACGCGCGTGCTCGCCGCGCTGGGCGCCGGCGCGGCACCGGCCGACATCGCCGCCGAGCAGGGCGTCAAGCTGTCGACGGTGCGCACGCAGATCGGCGCGATCCGCGAGAAGACCGGTGCCACCAGCATCACCGCGCTGGTGCGGCTGGTCGCGGCACTGCCGCCGATGGTCAACGCGCTGCGGCATTGAGCGCGCGCGGTGCACCCGGCCGCTACGATCGGGGCATCGCAGCGCCCAAGATGCCCCACCTGCCCGACCTGCCCGGCGCCAGCGACGCCCTGCGCGAACTCGCCGCGCGCGGCGTCGCGCGCAGCTACGCCAAGGGCCGGCTGCTGATCGAGGAGGGCGACACCGGCGACACGCTGTACATCGTGCTCGACGGTCGGCTGCGCGCGTACTCGAGCAGCGCCGACGGCAGCCGCGAGGTCACCTACGGCACGTACGGGCCGGGCGAGTACGTCGGCGAGATGAGCCTGGACGGCGGGCCGCGCTCGGCCCATGTCGAGGCGCTCGAGCGCAGCACCTGCATCGTCGTCACGCGCGCGACCCTCGAGTCGTTCATCGCCGAACACCCCGCGTTCGCCTTCGAGCTGCTGGCCAAGGTGATCCGCCGTGCACGCGCCGCCACGCTGACGGCGCGCCAGATGGCGCTCAACGACGTCTACGGGCGGCTGCGCCTGCTGCTGCAGTCGCTGGCCGAGCCGCAGCCCGACGGCGGTGCCTTGATCGCCGAGCGGTTGACGCACAAGCAGATCGCGCAGCGCATCGGCTGTTCGCGCGAGATGGTCAGCCGGGTGCTCAAGGACCTGGAGCGTGGCGGACACGTGGCCCACGACGTCGCCGGCCGGCTCACGATTCGACGCGCATTGCCGCCGCGCTGGTGAGTGCGCCGCCGCGCGTCCGACGCACTGCGAACGGCGCACCGGTCAATGGCCGAACGGTGAGGCCGCGTTCTTCGTCCGGCCCATGATCTCCATGCGCATGCCGGGTTTCACGAGACCCATCACTTCCTTCAGCGCCTGCGGAGCGGTCGCCAGGTAGTTGTTGAGCGCTTCGATCCTGGCCAGGGTTTCGAGCCCCCAGAACGTGCGATACGCGTAGTCTGGCGCCGCCGAGGACACGGTCACCGAATACGTGCCTTTGTAGGACACACCCTGGGGCGGCGCCACCGTGTTCTCGAACGAATCCACCTTCTGCACGAAGGCGCCGTGCTGGTCCGGGTCGACCGCGTAGACCCACGCCACGACGAAGGCCGGGATGTCGTTCGACCCGGTGCCGGTGAACACGAAACTCGCGCCGGATCGCACCTCGGGCGTCAGCAGCGCGGCATCGGGGCCGCGGTCGTCGAGCGCCTGGTGGGCGGCCAAACAGCGTTCCTCGTCATTCATGGCGTCGTGCCTCCTTGTGCGGCTGCGCAGCCGCTTCCAGCGAAACGACCTCGACGAGCGCGAGGTCGACCAGTTGCTCCAGACCTTGGCGCAAGCCTTCGGCGTCGACGTTGCGGCCGCGGCCCGCCAGCAGCGCCGCGCACGCGTGCTCGATCTCGGCGACCGTCGATCCATCGCAGTGGTCGAGCAGCAGCCAGCTCGTCGCATTGAGCGTGACCAGGCGCGCGGGGCGCGGGCGGTAGACCATGTACATGCGGATCTCGGGCACGGGCCGCACGACGAGGTCGTCGCGCCGCCGAAGCCGGTCAGCGCGGCACAGTCGTGAGGTCGACACCATCGTTGAGCGCCGCGTCGAAGGGGTCGGGTGCACTCCAGCGCCCGTGAAACGCGTAAGCCGTCGAGCGGCAGCCGCCGTGCGAGCCCTGCGACGATGCGCAGCCCGCGCAGCTGCGCTCGACGCGGCCGCTGCGCAGCTCGCGCGCCAGCGGGTGATCCCAGGTGTGCAGGAACGGTTGCTGCAGGACATTGCCGAAGTCGACGTAGTCGCGCAGGTACGCGCAGCCGATCGAGTCGCCGAATGCGTTGATCGCCGACATCTGCCAGCAGCAGTTGGCATTGCGCGGATGCCACGACTGCATGACCCGCAAGCCGGCCGGCGCGCGCAGCGCGGCCAGCGCGCCCGTCATCTCGTCGAGGCCCAGCGCGAGGTCGCGCCACTGCGACTTGACGTCGCCGAGCGGATACAGCCGCAGCACGCCGACCGCCGACGCGCCGAGCGATGCGGCGAGCTCGCAGTACGGCTGCAGTTCGTGCACGTTGCGCCGGTTGAGGATGAACAGCATCTGGGTGTCGACGCCGGCGGCGACCAGACGCCGAATGCCGTCGACCGTGCGCTGGTAGCTTCCCGCCGTGCGCGTCAAGGCTTCGTGCGTCGGTGCCGTGGCCCCCCACAGGTCGACGAGGACCGTGCCCACGTCGATGGCCCGAAGCCTCGCGGCCAGCGCGGCGTCGATCAGCGTACCGTGCGTGCGCACCATCGTGAACATGCGCGGCGTGTTCTCGGCGAGCAGATCGACGAAGCCCGGCTTGAGGAACGGCTCGCCGCCTTCGACATAGAGCCAGATCACGCCGCTGTGCGCCAGTTCGTCGACGACGCCACGCCACTGGTCGATCGACAACTCGGGGCGTGACTTGGCGTCGTGGCAGCGCCCGTAACACAGGCGGCAGTCGAGCGGGCACTGTTCCGTGATCACCAGCGAAGTCTTGACCGGCCGCTCCAGCGGGCCGGGGTTCGGATGTGATTGCGAAGGCGGCGAAGCACCCGGCGCCACGAAGGTGAAGGCCGGGTGCATCGATCGGCCCTACGCCGGCGACGCGGCGGTGTTCGCCACGCTTCGCATCGCCTGCACCGCGGCAGCGGGGTTCAGCCGCCCGTGGCCGAGGGCCTCGCTCCAACTCGCAGCCGGGGCGTCGCGCCGCGTCGTTTCCACCAGGGCCCGACGCACCTCGTCGAGCGTCGCGTCGGGCTTGACCTCGTACATGCATGCGATCGTTCCCGTGACGAACGGCGCCGCGATGCTGGTGCCGCTGGCCACAACGCACCGACGCTCGGGTGACGCAGGCGCCGACGAGACGGCGAGCACCTTGTTCCCTGGCGCGCACAGGTCGGGTTTGCGGATGCTCGCCTGCCGCCCTGGGCCTCGTGCCGACAGGCCCCAGTCCGACGCGACGTCCGTGAAGGTGTCGTAGGCGCCGACGACGATGGCGTCGGACCCGCAGGACAGCGTGCCGATCGTCGACGAACGGTCGCCGTCGCTGATCGGCGCACCACCGTCACCTCGCCGGATGCCCGACGGCCCGCCGTCGTCGCGCTCGAGCCAGGCGTGGAAGCGAACGCTGCCGGTCGAACCGGTGGGGACCGGCACGTGATCGGCGCCGACGGCTTCGAGGCCGATCGTCCAATCGCCGGTGTCGGCTCGCGGGTCGAGCTGCAGCAGTATCACGTGGCGCCCGGCGACGGTGTCGGCGCCGGCACCTGCCGGCGTGCGACGCCGCGCCGATGCGGCGTCGTTGTCGCGAAGCCTCGGCCGAAAGCGCGAACCGATCACCGAGCCGACCACGTGCGCGCCGTCCAGCAGTTCGGCGGCTTCGCCAGGCGCGACGGGCCCCAGCTTGGCGCCGGCGGGCGACACCAGGTAGACGCGCAGCCAGGCCCCATCGGCGTCGTACCAGACCTCGACGCTGTTTCGTGTCTGGTCGCCGCTGCCGAGGTGCCAGACGAACTCGAACGGTGCCCCGCCTCGAACGCCGTCGTCGAGGTGCTGCCACTGCCGCTGCTGATCCTCCGACCTGGGGACGTTGCCGGCAGCGACGACGACCGATCGTCCCGCCGCTGCCGGCCCGGCGGATCCGCTGCGGAGCAGGTACGACAGGCGGCGCTCGAAGTGCCCGTCGCCCTCGTGCGGCCCGCTCATCGTGTTCAGGCTCAGGTTGACGACGCACGGCCGTTGCACACGCTCGGCCTCGTGGAAGATGAACGCGACGGCGTCGACGACGTCGTTGGCGTCCAGCAGCTTGCGCCCGTCGCTCTGCCGGTGCGTGCGGACTTGCACGAAGACGATGTCGGCGCCGGGCGCGACGCCGTGCACCTCGTCGCCCTGGGACGGCTCACCGACGAGGCTGCAGGCGTCGCGCCGGCCGCCCAAGGCGATGTCCATCACCTGCGTGCCGTGGGCGCTGTGCACCGCGCTGCCGTGGTCGCCGGGGCGCTGCGTCGTGTAGTGGTGGTCGTGCGGGTGGTAGCCGAGCATGCGATACGGGGCCCCGGCGTCGTCCGGGGCTTCGTCGAGCCACTTCGCCAGCACGACGTCGATCTGGGCACGCTCGAAGACGCGGCCGTAGCCGAAGCGGCACCTCTCGCCGTCGACGATGGCGGCGGCATCGCCGGGGTCGACCAGTCGCCGTGCCGGGCCGTCGCTTTCGGGTGCGGCGTTCTGGTCCCACAACGACAGGATCCGTGAGCGCCTGTCGACGCGGAAACTGCCATGGGCGAAGTCGCAGCCGAAGTCGACGAAGCCCACGATCGTGCCTCGACCGGTCTCGCCGAACCCGTAGCCGGCACCCGCTGCGTCGGTCGGAACGCCGTTGCGCAGCTCGCGCATTTCGCGCACGAGTTGCGGCGCGAAGCCCGCAGCCGCGCCGAAGTCCTGGGCCGGGAACCCGCGCGCGCCGATGCGGGGCCCGGCGGCCGAACCGAACGCGCCCCACCAGGGGTGGACGCCGCCGCGAAGGACTTGATCGATCCCGGCACGCGCACCGCGCTCGGTCGTCACGAGGCGACGCAAGGGACCCGGCAACAACAGCGGCTCGAGTGCGCGCGCCAGTTCGCGCAAGTCGATCTCTACGGTCAGCCCGATCAGCGTCGCGGCGTCGAGCCTGCCCCCGGCAATCCTCTCGAGGCGCTCCCACGACCCGTCCGCGCCTCGAGCGCCCGCGCCCGCACCGGTCGGCGCCGGGTTGAAGTCGTGCAGCGGCAGCGCGAGGCCACTGTCGGTGGTCAGGTAGCGCAGCGCCGTGACGTTCCTCCACGTCGCGGGGACGTCGTGCAGACCCAGACGCCGGGTGATCCCGGACAGCCAGCCGCCGCCGGGCTCGCGCCCGTAGAGCACATCGAACAGCGCCCTGAGCGCATCGCCGGGTCGTTCGCCGGCGAGCTCGATGTACGCGGTGCGGCTCGCGGGCTCGACCGCCGATGCACCACGCGCCGCAATGGCGTGGCCGACCCAGGCGTCGAAGTGCGGGTCCACCCCTGGACCGAGACCCCTTCTGATGCGGAGCGCGAGATTCGACATACTCGGGTCAAGAACCCGGACAAACCATCCTAATCGAGCGAGCGGGGTGACTGCAATGATCGGCCGGCCCTTGCATCCGGCGCAGCGTCGCGCCGCAGCGCGCGGTCACGCGAGCCGGATTCCCTGCAGCGGCGGGAGATTCGCGTGAGATGCCTGGCGTGCGGCAGCGAGTGTGCCCCGGCAGCCCGGTTCTGCTCCGATTGCGGGGAGCGGCTGCGCGACCCGGTGCTCGCGGCGGGTTCGAGCGAGCGGCGCCAGCTGACCGTGATGTTCTGCGACCTGGTCGACTCGACCAGGTTGTCGCTCGAACTCGACGCCGAAGACTTCACCAACGCCATCAGCGCCTACCGCGACGTGTGTGCCCGCGTGGTCACGCATTGGCGCGGCTACGTCTCGCGCTACGTCGGTGACGGCGTGCTGGCGTACTTCGGCTATCCGCGCGCGTCGGACGACGACGCCTTGCGCGGCGTGTGCGCGGCCTGGGAACTGTTGCGCGGCATCGCCGAACTGCGGCCCGCCCTGACTTCGAGCGTCCGTGGCGGCGCAGGGCTCAGGCTGCGGGCGCGCGTCGGACTGCACACCGGGCTGGCCGTCGTCGGCGACGTCGTCGGCCGCGACAGCGCCGAGAGCGCCGGCGTGCTGGGGGCGGTGCCGAACATCGCTGCCCGCCTCCAGGGCATGGCGCAGCCCGGACAGGTGGTGGTCAGCGATGCCACGGCGACGCTGCTGCCGGCCAGCATCCGGCTGGGGCCGCTGATTCGCGACACGCAACCCGACCGGATCGGGTCGACGCGGGCGTACGCCGTCGTCGACGTCCCGCATGACTCGGCGCGGCGACGCGCGCTGTCGAACGCGACACTGCTCGGCCGGCAGACGGTGATCGAGCGCATCGTCGCGCTGCTCGATGCCGGCGAGGCCGCGCCGGCAGGGGTGCTGATCGTCGGTGAGGCGGGCGTCGGCAAGAGCCGGCTCGTGCAGGAGGTGAGGCGGAGGGCACCCGCCAGCACGTGGCCGTGGGTCGAGCTGGCTTGCTCGCCATACGGGCAGACCTCGCCGCTGCTGCCCTTCCGGGAGTGGCTCACCGGCGAGGCCGCCAGCGATGTCCTCGCACCGGTGGACGCCGGTGGGGATCGCGGCGATGCCGGCGCGGTCGCCGACGCGCCGGGCGACGAGGCGATCACGCCGTTTCGCCGTCGCCAGCGGACCTTCGAGAACCTGCGCGCCGGCCTCGGGCGGCTCGGTCCGCGCGTCGGCATCCTGGTCGAGGACCTGCATTGGGCCGACTCGACGACGGTGGAGTTCGTCGCCGAACTCGTGTCGCCGGCGCAGGCGGGCCAGTTCGTCGTGCTGCTGACTTCGCGCCGGCCGCCCGACGGCGTGCTCGCCACGACGGCAGGGCTGCGAACCGAGACGCTCGACCGTCTGGCGGCGGGCGACGCGGCGTCTCTGGTCCGCGCCCTGACCACGGCCAAGCCGCTGAGTTCGTACGAGGTCGCCGAGATCGTCGCGCACGCCGAAGGGGTGCCGCTGTACATCGAGGAGTTCGTGCGCGCGCTGTCGTCGACCGATCACGGTCCCGACCGGATTCCGCTGACCTTGCGCGACTCGCTGATGGCGGTGCTCGACACGCTCGGCGACGGTCGAAGCGTGGCACTGTGCGCCTCGATCTTCGGTCGCCGCTTCCATTACCGGCAGTTGCGTCAGCTCGTCGGGGTTCCGGACAGCGAGCTGGAGCCGACGGTCGCGGCGCTCGTCGAAGCCCGCATCCTGGTTCGGTCGGGTTCACTGCCCGAAGCGTGGCTGGAGTTCCGCCACGCGCTGTTGCGTGACACGGCGTATCACACACTGCTCAAGTCGGAGCGCGAGCGTCTGCACCGCCGTGCCGCACAACTCGCGAACGACTCTGCCGCTCCCGTCGAAGCGCTGATGCCCGAGTTGCTCGCCACCCACTACTCGCTGGGCGGCGAGCACAGCAAGGCGATCGACCATTGGATTCGCGCCCATGGCCTCGCCACGCAGAGGTCGGCAAACGACGAGGCACTTGCCCACGTGCGCCGCGGACTCGACGACTGCCAGGCGCTGCGCCTGCTCGACACGCACGAGGCCGACCGGTTGGAGCTCGAGCTGCTGCGTCGAATCGTCAATCCGCTCATCGCGATTTCCGGCTGGTCGACCCCGGAGCTGGAGCAGGTGTACCGGCGTGCCGTCGCCCTGTGTCGACGGGTCGGAAACGACGACGCCGCGTTCGAGTTGCAGCGGGGGCGCTTCAACGTGCACTTGCTGCGCAGCGAACTGCGACGGGCGGAGCCCATCGCGAGGCACCTCGTCGCGAGCGCGCAAGCCTGCGACGACCCCGACCGTCGCGAGCAGCGCCTGTTGGTCGCGCTCAGAGCCCGGGCACTGCCGCCCTTCTACCGCGCGTCGTTCGACGTCGCGAAGGCCTGGTTGAACCGGGTGCTCGATCTCTACGATGCGCATCGTCACGCCGACCATGCAACGGCTTCGGGCATCGAACCGGCCTCGCTCGCGATGTCGTACCTGGCGTGGATCGATGCCGCCAGCGGCCGGCATGCCACGAGCCGCGACTTCGTCGATGCGGCCGTGCGGCACGCCAAGGCCGCCGGCCACCCCTTCAGCACCGGCTATGCGCTGTGTTTCGCTGCCTCGTGTGCCCAGATCGCCGGAGATCCGCGCAGCGCCGCTGCGCACGCAGACGAGGCGCTGCGCATCGGCAACCAGCACAACTTCCAGTACTGGATCGCCTGGGCGAAGGCGGTGAAGGGATGGGTCACCGGGCTGGATGCACCCGACGAAGGTGTCAACCTCATCGACGACGCGCTGCTGGCTTACGCGGCGACCGGCTCGACACTGGTCGCGCCGTACTTCGAGGCGCTTGCATGCCATGTGCGCCGCCTCGAGCGCCGCGGCGGCGACGCGTCCAGGGAAGCCGCACTGCGATCCCGGGCGCGTGAGACGGGCGTCTGGTTCTGGGAGGCTGCGCTGGCGGCGAGACCCGGCTGAGCGGGTTGCGCGCCGTGCGCGTGCACCGCCGAGTCCAGGCGACGGGCCGCGATGCCGGGTCGCGCGCCGCCGCGCGGCCTCAAGCCCTCGGCGGGGGCCCGTACCGCCGCGGCGGCCTGGCCGCGCGCACGTACAGCGGCTGCACGCGCGGCAGCACCGCCTCGATGTCGCGGATGCGCGTCTCGCCGGCCGGGTGCGTCGACAGGAACTGCGGCGGCGCGCCGCGGCCGCGCGCCGTCATCTTCTGCCACAGCGACACGCCGGCGGCCGGGTCGTAGCCGGCGCGCGCGGCCAGTTCCATGCCGACCAGGTCGGCCTCGCTCTCGTCGTCGCGGCTGAACTTGAGCGTCAGCAGCTGGCCGCCCATGCCCAGCAGCGTGTCGCCGGCGGCGCCGAGGCCGAGCAGCGACGACAGCACGCCGACGCCGATGCGCGTGGCCGCGGTCTTGCCCATGCGCTCGCGCGCGTGTTCGCGCAGCGCGTGCGCCATCTCGTGGCCCATGATCGCCGCGACCTCGTCGTCGTCGAGCTGCAGCTGGTGCAGCAGGCCCCAGTAGAACGCGATCTTGCCGCCGGGCATGCAGAACGCGTTGACCTGCGGGCTGCCGAGCAGGTTGACCTCCCACTGCCACTGGCGCGCACGCGGGTTCCACGGCGCGGTGTAAGGCACGAGCCGTTGCGCGATCGCGCGCAGCCGCACCACCTGCGGGTGGGTCGCCGGCGCCAGCGCGCGCTGCTGCGCCGCCTCGCGCGTGACCTGCAGGTACTGCGCCGCGGCGGCGCGCTCGACCTGCTCGGCCGGCACCAGCTGTGCGAAGCGCGACGTGCGTCCGACGTCGCCCCGGACGCCGTCGCCGTCCTGCGCCAGCGCCGGCCACGCGGCGACTGCGGCCAGCCCCGCGGTGAAGCCCCGGCGCGCGTGCAGCGCGCAGCGGCAGCCGCCTGCGTGGCGCGGCGGCGCCTCGCTCAGCGCGGCATCGGTGCGGAACATGTCGGCGGTCATGCCGCTTCGGACCGGCACCGGGCCGCGACGGTTCCGCGGCGCGGGCGTGCCCCGGGCTGCACGGGCGCGGTCACCCGGCCCGACGCCTGCGGGGGGCGGGCCGGCCGGGGTCCGGAGAGGGGGGGGTGCTCAGTCATCGGCGCAGCCGGCGCTGGCCGGGTCGACCTCGAGCGCGCGCACCGGCGCGCGCAACATCCACAGCAGCAGCAGCGCCGGCAGCGCTGCGACCGTGCTGACGACGAAGAAGGCGGGCCAGCCGATGCTCTCGGCGAGCACGCCGGCCAGCGGGCCGACCCACACCCGGCCGACCGACGCGAACGCGCTGAGCAGCGCGAACTGCGTGGCGGTGAAACGCTGGTTGCACAGGCCCATCAGGAACGCGACGAAGGCCGCGGTGCCCATGCCGCCCGACAGGTTCTCGAACGCGATGACCATCAGCAGCCCGCCGTCGACCTGCGTGGCCTGTGCCAGCGACACGAAACCCCAGTCGAACGCCGGCAGCGCCAGCCCCGGCAGCACGCCGCGACCGTTCACCGCGAGCCACCAGAACCCCAGGTTGCTCGCCATCTGCAGCACGCCGAACAGCATCAGCGCGCGCCACAGCCCGAGCCTGAACATCAGCGCGCCGCCGAGCAGCGCACCGCCGATCGTCAGCCACAGCCCGATGACCTTGTTGACCACGCCGACCTCGGCCGAGCTGTAGGCCATCGCCTTCAGCAGGAACGGCGTCATCAGCGAGCCGGCGAACGCGTCGCCGAGCTTGTACAGCACGATGAACGCGAGGAAGCCCCAGGCCCCGGGCTGGCTGAAGTAGCTGCTCAGCCCGCCGAGCAGCGTGGCGAAGCGCGCGCGCCGCGCCGCCCAGGCGCCCAGCGGCAGCGTCAGCGCGATGCCCATCAGCAGCGCGAGCAGGTCGGTCCAGCGCCGGCGCAGCGGCTCGGCCAGCGCGCTGGCGTCGAGCCAGGGGCCGAGCAGCGCCCCGGCCAGCGGCACGAACAGCTGCTGCGTCACCCCGTAACCCACCGCGGCCGCCGCGACCACCGCGAAGAATCCGGTGATGTCGTTGCGCGCCAGCGTCGGCGGCATCTCGGGTCGCGCGACCCGCGGCAGCAGCGCGGCCGAGAAGACCGCGGCGGCGACCATCAGCGCGGCCATCAGCCGGTAGACCTCGGGCCAGGTCCAGCCGGCGCCGCTGGCGACGTTGGCGGGGTCGGTCCAGATGAACGCGACGCCGCCCGACACGATCATCGCCAGCCGGTAACCGAGCACGTTCAGCGACGATCCCAGCCCGCGCTCGGGCGCCGGCAGCAGGTCGGTGCGGTACGCGTCGATGACCACGTCCTGCGACGCCGAGGCGAACGCCAGCGCCACCGCGAGCAGCGCGAACACCTGCAGCGCGCCGGCCGGCGAGGTGTGCGACAGCGCCCACAGCACGCCCGCCAGCGCCAGCTGCGTGAACACCAGCCAGCCCCGACGCCGGCCCAGCCACGGCAGGTCGAAGCGGTCCATCAGCGGCGCCCACAGGAACTTGAACGTGTACGGCAGGCCGACCAGGCTGAGGAAGCCGATGGTCGCCACGTCGAGCCCTTCGACGGTCATCCAGGCCTGCAGCGCCTGGCCGGTGAGCGCCAGCGGCAGCCCCGACGCGAAGCCGAGCACGGCGACGACCAGCAGCCGGTGCACCGCAGCCAGCCGTGTGCGGCGGCGCGCGCCGCCCGTCTCGCCGAGGGCCACCGGAGTCGTCGTGGGCGCGGCGGGGCGGGGCGGACGCATCGGCTCGATTCTAGGCAGCGGTCCCGGGCGCACTTGCCGGCAGGTCACCCGCGATTCGGCAAAAAGTCAGCAAACGCTCACCGACTTGAACTCACGACCCTGGTCCGAACCACGGTGACCCTGTATCGAGAATCACCGCGGTGCCGCCGACGAGCGCCGGGCGATCCTTCTCGCATTGACGGCGCGCAAGAACGATGTAAGTGAACACTTAGATACTGCCGTCCCAGGCTCCGCGAGGGTCGTCGGGTTGAGGTTTCGGCCCCGTTTCGGTACCATGCAGGGTTTTCACTCAGGGTTTGCCCGTGCTCCCGTTCGGAACGTCGTCGTCGCCGCTGCGCCCGAAGTCGGCGCTCGCTCGCCGCGCGGCCGGGGGCTCGTCGGCAGGCGCGGCGATGGGCCGGGTGTCGGGCGGCGTCGGCCGCACCGCGCTCGCGCTGGTGCTGGGGGCGTCGCTGCTGGCCGCAGGTGCGCAGGCGCGCCAGCGCGCGCCCGCGGCCGAACTGCCCACCGTCTCGCTCGCGGCACTGCCGGCCGAGGCGCAGTACACGCAGCGGCTGATCCTCGCCGGCGGGCCTTTCCCGTACCGCAAGGACGGCACGACGTTCTTCAACCGCGAGCGCCTGCTGCCGGCACAGCCGCGCGGCTTCTACCGCGAGTACACGGTGCGCACGCCGGGCGCGGGCGACCGCGGCGCGCGCCGCATCGTCTGCGGCGGGCGCCAGCCGACCGCGCCGCAGGCCTGCTACTACACCGCCGACCACTACGCGAGCTTCGCGCGCATCGTGGCCGACCATTGAGTCGACACCCATCGTCATCCGTGGATCCAGGAGGATCTTGACCATGCTCTTGCACACCGTGCGACCCAACATCGTGCAGGCGATACGCGCCTACAGGGTGGACGATCTGTCCGAGGCTGCGCAGCACGAAGGCCAGCACTTCCTGTACGCCAACCTCGGCGAGGCCCAGACCAAGCAGGAGGTGCTCGAGCAGATCGCGCAGTCGTTCCTGTTTCCGGGGCACTTCGGGAAGAACCTCGACGCGCTGTACGACTGCATGACCGACCTGGTGCACAAGGCCGGGCCGCAGACCGGGTTCGTCGTGGTGCTCGACCAACTGCCCGACAACGCGCGCTTCGACCGCGAGGCCCGCGAGCAGCTGCTCGACGTGTTCCGCGACGCCGCCGACTTCTGGGCCGAGCGACGAATCCCGTTCAGGTGTTTCTATTCTTTTCGGTAGCCCGCTCCCAGGAAATCGGGTCATGGGAGCGGGCGACGGAAGTGGCCCAGAACAGCGCGATCAAGCCGGCGGCGAAGATCGCCGTGCCGAAGAACGGCGCGAACCCCAACTTCGGCATGAACATGCCGAAGATGTCGAGCGCGTTCGACACCGCGATGTGGCTCAACGCCGCGTAGCACCTCGCACGCGCTGAACGACGACGGCGGCCCCCGGGCCGCCGTCGTCGTTGGCCGGTGCAATCCTGCGGCGCCTCAGCGGCCGCCGAGGCGCGCCGCCAGCGCGACGTACTCGGCCACCGGCACCTCTTCGGCGCGGCGCTGCAGGTCGAAGCCGTCGCCGGCGCCGTGGGCGGCCAGCCAGCGGCCCAGCGTGTGGCGCAGCAGCTTGCGGCGCTGCGAGAACGCCACCGCGACCAGCTCGCCGAGCCGACCCGCGTCGACCGCCGGCGGCTGCGGCAGCGGGCGCATGCGCACCACTGCCGAGTCGACGCGCGGCGGCGGGTCGAACGCCTGCGGCGGCACCTCGAGCACCGGCTCGATCGCGTAGCGCCACTGCAGCATCACCGACAGCCGGCCGTAGTCCTTGCCGCCGGGCGCCGCGGCCATGCGCTCGACGACCTCCTTCTGCAGCATGAAGTGCTGGTCGACGACCTGCCCGACCGCACCGAGCAGGTGGAACAGGATCGGCGTCGAGATGTTGTACGGCAGGTTGCCGACCACGCGCAGCGGCTGCGCCCGCTCGCGCGCCAGCGCCGCAAAGTCGACCTGCAGCACGTCGGCCTCGACCACCGTCAGCCCGGCGCGCGCGCGCAGTCGCGCCGCGAGGTCGCGGTCGAGCTCGATCACCGTCAGCGCGCCGCAGCGCGCGAGCAACGGCGCGGTCATCGCGCCCAGCCCGGGGCCGATCTCGACCAGTGCCTCGCCGGGCCGCGGGTCGATGGCGCCGACGATCGCGTCGATCACGCCGGCGTCGACCAGGAAGTGCTGGCCGAAGCGCTTGCGCGCGACGTGCCGGCTCACCGCGGTGGCGACCCGCCGACGCCGCTCATCGCGCGTCGCGCAGCTCGACGTAGGCCTGCGAGCGCAGTTCGCGCACCCAGTCGCGGTAGGCCTGCTCGTACTTCTGCTCGCGCAGCGCGTTGGCGGCGAGCTGGCGCAGCTGGCGCGGCTCGAGGTCGACGTTGCGCCGCTCCAGCACCTGGATCAGGTGCACGCCGAAGCGCGAGACCAGCGGCTCGGAGACGCCGCCCGGCGGCAGCGCGTTCATCGCCTCCTCGAACTCGGGCACGAAGCTGCCGGGCGACGTCCAGCCCAGGTCGCCGCCCTGCGCCGCCGAGCCGTCCTCGGAGACCTCGCGGGCGACGTCGTCGAAGCGGCGTTCGCCGGCGACGATCGCGCGGCGCAGTTCGGCGAGCTGGCGCTGTGCCGCGGCGTTGCCGCCGCGCGCGCTCGGGCGCAGCAGGATGTGGCGCGCGCGGGTCTGCGTCACGCTGAACGCGCCGGCGTCGCGCCGCTCGACGAGCTTGAGCACGTGGAAGCCCGCGCCGCTGCGCAGCACCTGGGGGGCGACGGCTCCCGGCTGCAACGCGCGCACCGCGTCGACGAACAGCGGCGGCAGCCGCTCGGCGGGGCGCATCCCGATCTCGCCGCCGCGTTCGCGGTTGCCGTCCTCCGACACCTCGCGCGCGACCGCGGCGAAGTCCTCGCCGCCGCGCACCCGCGCCAGTGCCGCTTCGGCGCGCGCGCGGCGCTCGGCCTGGACCGCCTCGCTCGCCTGTTCGGGCACCGGCACCAGGATCTGCGCCACGTTGAGCTCGACCTGCGCCGCGGCGGCGCCGCGCTGCTCGGCGAGGAAGGCGTCGATCTCGCCGTCGGTCACGCTGATGCGCCGCTGCACCTCGCGCTCGCGCACGCGTTCGACGAGCAGCTGGTCGCGCAGGTTGGCGCGGAAGCGGTTGAAATCGAGGCCCTCGCGCTCGACACGCTCGCGCAGCTGCGCCGGCTGGATCTGGTTCTGCAGCGCCACGCTGGCCAGCGCGCGTTCGACCTCGGCGTCGTCGATGCGCACCCCGGTGTCGCGCGCGTGGCTGAGCACGACGCGCTCGTCGATCAGGCTGTCGAGCACCTGCTGGCGCAGCTGCGCCGGCGGCGGCAGCGTCGCGTTGCCGCGTGCCGCGCCGTCGCGCACGCGCGCCAGGCGCTGGTCGACCTCGACCGCGGTGACCAGTTCCTGGTTGACGACGGCGACGATGTAGTCGGCGGTGCGCGGCACGCTGCGCGCCGGCGACTGCGCCGCCGCCGACATCGCCAGCGCCAAGGCGGCGGCGCCGGCGGCCGCGCGCAGGATGCGGCCGGCGGGCTTGCGGACGGTGAGCTCATTCATAGGCAACGGGGTCGGGGGGCGCCAGCGGGCTCGCCTCGCGCAGCATGCGGTATCCGGGGATATTGTCCTTCAGCACGCGAAGCGCGTTCGAGCCCAGCCGCGACAGCCCGACCAGCTCGAGCTGCAGCGTCACGCGCGAGGTCGCCTCGCTGCGCCCGGTCGACAGCCGCTCGGCCACCACGCGCGCGATCCAGCAGCCCTTGTCGTACTCGACGCCGACCAGCGAATCGGTGAGCCGGCTGTCGCGCAGGCTGTAGTTGACGCGGCCCACCGCATACAGCGAGCCGCGGCACTCGTCGCCGCTGGCACGCGCGCCGCGCTCGGGCCCGCCGAACACCGGCCACTGCCAGCCCAGCTCGAGCTGCTCGGCGAGCCCGCGCGCGAAGCTGTAGCGCGCGCTCAGCGTGCGGAACGGCCCCGGCGTGTAGTGCGCGCCGATGACCGATCGCATCGTGCGCCCGACGCTCGGGCTGTAGCGCGCCGACACGTCGAGCGCCAGCCCCGGCGCGACCCACGCCGAGCCGCTGGCCAGCAGGTCCGAGACGCGCTGCGTCAGCGGCTCGCCCTCGGCGCTGATCGACTGGTCGCTCAGCAGGTAGCGCTGCACCAGCGCGAAGCGCATCAGCTCGACGCCGCTGGCGCGCTCGAGAAAACGCGTCGCCACGCCTGCCGTCACCTGGTGCGCGTCGGCGACGCGGTCGATGCCGGAGAACGCGTTGTCGCTGTAGATCGACACCTCGTTGAAGTCCTTCGGCGCCGCGTCGAACAGCGGCAGCGCCGACTGGTCGCGGTACGGCGTGTTCGCGTACACCACGCGCGGCTCCAGCGTCTGGCGCAGGTCGCGGCCGAGCCAGCGCACGTCGCGCTCGAACACCAGGCCGCCGTCGACGCTGAGCGTGGGCACCACGCGCGTGGCGCGCGTGCGCCCGTCGTCCATCGGCCGGTCGGTGCGGTAGCTCGCGGCGTTCAGCGCGATGCGCGGCGCGAGCCACCCGTACGAGGCGCGCAGCGGCAGCGACAGCGACCCGAGCAGGTGCGCGCGCTCGCCGGTGACCAGCGTGTCGCCGCTGCCCGGCGGCCGCGTGAAGCGGTTGTACTCGCCCTCCAGGTCGTACTCGACGCCGGCGCCGACCGGGCCGATGCCGCGCAGCCCCAGCTGCAGCTCGCGCTGGTACGGCGCGACGATGCGCGCCGACGGGTCGCGGTCCTGCAGCACCTGCCAGCGCTGCGTGCCGCCGTAGGCCTCCCAGCGCCGGCCGGCCGCGTCGAACGACCGGCGCAGGTCGAGCTCGCGCGGCAGCAGCCGCGGCGTGAAGCGCTCGCCGTCGCGGCCGAAGTCCTTCCAGTAGTCGTCGTCGGACACGCGCTGCACATCCACGCGGTGGCGCCAGCCGTCGAGCACGCCGGCATGCTGCAGCGCCAGCGCCGAGCGCGCGCGGCCGTAGACGTCGTCGCCCGGCAGCGCGTGGCCGCGCACGATGCCGGCGAAGCGCGGGTCCAGGTAGCGGAACTCGCCGCCGAGCCCGACGCCGCGGCGCGTGTAGACGGTGGGCGTCAGCGTCGCGTCGTACTGCGGCGCGATGTTCCAGTAGTACGGCACGCCGACCTCGAGGCCGCTGCGGCTGTCGATGTTCAGGTTCGGCGGCAGCCAGCCCGACTTGCGTTCGTCGGTGACCGGGAAGCTCAGCACCGGCAGCGCGAGGATCGGCACGCCGAGGAAGCGCAGCACCGCGCCCTCGGCGACGCCCTCGTTGTTCTCGAAGTCGAGTTCGACGCGCCGCGCGCTGAGCAGCCAGTCGGGCGCGCCGTTGCCTTCGCGGTCGCAGCTGGTGTAGTCGGCGCCGGTCAGCCGCGAACGCTGGCGGCCGAAGAAGTCGATGCGCTCGGCGCGCCCGCCGGCCTGGGTGCGCGCGAAGAAATACTCGGGCAGCAGGAAGTGGCCCTCGAAGCTGTCGAGCAGCAGGTCGAGCTCGGCGCCGCTGAAGCGATCGCCGTCGCGCGTGATGCGCACGTCGCCGACGGCGCGCGCACGGCCTTCGGGCTGGGCGTAGGTGATGCGGTCGGCGCGGATCGTCACCGCGCCGCGGCGCAGCTGCACGTCGCCGCTGGCCACCGCGTCGCGGTCGGGGCGCGCCTCGATGCGCTCGGCCTCGACGACCACCGGTTCGCCCTCGCCCTGCGGCTGCGCGGCCGCGGCGCCGGCCAGCGCGCAGGCGACGAGCAGCGCCAGGCGCAGGCGGACGCGCGTGCAGTGCCAGGCAGGCACGGACGCACGGCACACGGGTATCGATCGCACGAGGGAATCGGACGGACGCTGTCGGACGCGCCGCTCGAGCGCGGGTGCCGCGGCTTCGCGCCCGGCACGGTTTGTAGAATTCATTATCCATGAGGGGCCTCGGCCGCCTGCGGTGTCGCGCGACGCGCGCCGCCCCGACCCCGCACCCGTCGATGACGCCTCCCGCCACCGTGACCTGGGCCGACGCGGCCCGCGAGCAACGCTTCGCGCGCTGGATCGAGCCGCTGGCCGGCGCGCACCGCCTGCGCCTGGACAGCCTGCGCCCGGCGTCGGCCGACGCGAGCTTTCGCCGCTACCTGCGCGTCGACGGCGACGGCACGAGCTTCGTCGTGATGGACGCACCGCCGCCGCACGAGGACGTGCGTGCGTTCGTGCACGTCGCCGGGCTGATCGCCGGCGCCGGCCTGCACGCGCCGAAGGTGCTCGCCGCCGACGTCGAGCACGGCTTCCTGCTGCTCGACGACCTCGGCGAGCGCCCCTACCTGCAGGCGCTGCAGGCCGCCGGCGCCGCCGAGGCGCACCGGCTGATGCTCGACGCCATCGGCGCGCTGGTGCGCTTCCAGCGCGACGTCGACGCGTCCACGCTGCCCGCGTACGACGCGGCGCTGCTGCAGCGCGAGCTGGCGCTGTTTCCCGATTGGTGCGTGCAGCGCGAGCATGGCGTGGCCTGGGGCGAGCGCGAGCGCGCGACGTGGGAGCGCCTGTGCGCGCTGCTGGTGGCCAGCGCGCTGGCGCAGCCGCAGGTCGCGGTGCACCGCGACTGGATGCCGCGCAACCTGATGGTCGCCGAACCGAACCCGGGCATCCTCGACTTCCAGGACGCGGTGCGCGGCCCCGTCACCTACGACGCCGCGTCGCTGCTGCGCGACGCTTTCGTTTCGTGGGACGAGGAGCGCGAGATCGACTGGGCCGTGCGCTGGTGGCAGTGCGCGCGCGACGCCGGCGTGTTCGGCGCCCACCCGATCGGCGAGGACTTCGGCGAGTGCTGGCGCGCGCTCGAGTGGATGGGGCTGCAGCGCCACCTGAAGGTGCTGGGCATCTTCTGCCGCCTGAAGCACCGCGATGGCAAGCCCGCCTACGCCGCCGACCTGCCGCGCTTCTTCGGCTACGCGGCGCGCGTGGCGGCGCGCTACCGGCCGCTCGAGCCGCTGCTCGGGCTGATCGAGCCGCTGGCCGGCGAGACGCTCGTGACCACCGGCTTCACGCTGCGCTGAGCGCCAGCGGCCCGCGTCGGCGCGTGCCGCGACACCCGGAAGGCACGGCTTCGGGAAAGCACCGTGAGCAAGTGCTCGCCTTCGCGCTGAAGTCTGTCGCAAGGACGTGTCGGGTGCCGCGGCAGCAGGCTCGCACGAGGCCCGGCCCACGCGCTGTCGCGTGGAAGTCACGATCCCGACACGTTGTCGAGGGTATTGCACGCCATCGCCGCGATCGCGGCGGCACACTGCGATTGCTGCAGTTGCACAATCCAACGATGTCCGCCGCACGCCCCCTGCCCTCGGCGCCCGACGCCGCGCCCGATGCCGACTGTTCGCCCGGGTTGGCCGAATGGATCGGGCTGAAGTGGCTGATGGGCCTGTGGGGACGCCGCGTCGACGTCGGCCGCCTGCAGTGCGACAGCGCCTACGCGCACGCCTGCCTCGACGAGGCCTGCAGCTGCAACGACCCGGCGCTGCGCGACTACGCGCAGCGCCTGCGCCAGCGCCTGGCGGCCTGAGGCGCCGTGCCCGTCAGGGGCACGCGGCGACCGCCTGCGCCACCGCGGCGGTCAGCCGCTTCGCGTAGCCCAGGTGCAGGAACTCGTTCGGGCCGTGCGCGTTGCTCTTCGGCCCGAGCACCCCGCACACCATCATCTGCGCGCGCGGGAATCCGGCCTGCAGCATGTTCATCAGCGGGATCGTGCCGCCCTGCCCGATGAAGCCCAGCGGCGCGCCCCAGTGCGCACGCGACGCGGCGTCCAGCGCGCGCTCGAGCCAAGGCGCCAGGTCGGGCGCGTTCCAGCCGGTGGCGCCGTACGCGCCGGCGCGGCCGTCGGGCTCGAAGGTGACCTTCGCGCGGTACGGCGCGTTGTCCTCGAGCAGCGCCTTCAGCCGCAGCGCCGCGTCGTGGCCGTCGACCAGCGGCGGCAGGCGCAGGCTGAGCTTGAACGCGGTGTAAGGGCGCAGCACGTTGCCGGCGTCGCCGAGCGCCGGGAAACCCTCGGCGCCGGTCACGCTCAGCGTCGGGCGCCAGGTGCGCGCGAGCAGCGCGTCGGCCGGATCGGTGGTGGTCGGCAGCACCGCGCCGCCGTCGGCGCCGCAGGCCCAGGGGAAACGCTGCCACACCTGCTCGCCGAGGATGGCCGCGGCGGCCTTCGCCTGCTCGACGCGCGCGCCGGGGATCTCGCAGTGGAAGCTCTCGGGCAGCAGGCGGCCGGTGGCGCTGTCCTCGAGCCGGTCGAGCAGGTGGCGCAGGATGCGGAAGCTCGACGGCACCAGCCCGCTGGCGTCGCCCGAGTGGATGCCCTCGGTCAGCACCTCGACCTTCAGCACGCCGCTGACCATGCCGCGCAGCGAGGTGGTCAGCCACAGCTGGTCGTAGTTGCCGGCGCCCGAGTCGAGACACACCACCAGGCCGACCTGGCCCAGGCGCCCGCGCAGCGCGTCGAGGTACGCCGGCAGGTCGGGCGACCCGCTCTCCTCGCTGGTCTCGATCAGGCCGACGCAGCGCGGCCGCGCGATGCCCTGCGCGTCGAGCGCCTCGATCGCGCTGATCGCCGCGTACACCGCGTAGCCGTCGTCGGCGCCGCCGCGCCCGTACAGCAGGCCGTCGTCGATCTTCGGCGTCCACGGGCCCAGGTCGCGGCGCCAGCCGCTGAACTCGGGCTGCTTGTCGAGGTGGCCGTAAAGCAGCACGGTGTCGGTGCTGCCGGCGCGCGTGGCCGGCACGTCGAAGAAGATCACCGGCGTGCGCCCGGGCAGGCGCACCACCTCGAGCCGCAGCCCGGCCACCTTGCGGCCCTCGACCCATGCGGCGGCGTCGCGCACGACGCGGTCGATGTGGCCGTGCTCGACCCAGTCGGCGTCGAACATCGGGCTCTTCGCCGGCACCGCGATGTAGTCCTTCAGCGCCGGCACGATGCGTTCGTCCCAGGCGCGGTCGGCGTACGCGGCCAGCGCCGCGGCTTCGTCGGGGGCCACGGGTTGCAGCGGGTCGCGGGCGTTCATCGGGTGTCTCCTTCGGCGTGTGGCTCGCGCGGTGACGGCAGTGTAGACAGCCAGCCCGTCAGGCGCTGCAGCACCTGTTCGCGCCCGACGTCGTTGAAGGGTTCGTGGAACATCGCCGGGTCGCACCAGGCGCTGACGACGCCGACCGGCGCGGCGGCGGCGAACGCCGCGCTGCCCGACGGCGCGACGATGCGGTCGGCGCCGCCCCACAGCAGCAGCGTCGGCACGCGCCAGCGCGCCGCGTGGGCACGCACGAATGCGCCGGCGTCGACGATGAACTGCGCCAGCCGCGCCGAGATGCGGTCGTGCACCCGCGGGTCGGCCAGGTAGGCGCGCACCACCGCCGGGTCGCGCGACAGCGCGGTCGCGTCCAGACCGCTGCGCACCGCCACGTCGGGGGCGAGTCGCCGCATCAAGGCCAGCTGCAGCCGCTGCCAGCGTGTCATCGTCGTCTCGAGCGCCGGCGCGACGAGCACCAGCGCGTCGGCCGGGCGCGACCACGCCGCCGGCGCCGGCTGCAGTGCCTCGGCGACCAGGCGCGCCGCCACCGCGCCACCCATGCTGTCGCCCAGCAGCACCAGCGGCCCGCGCGGCGACCCGGCGCGCACCGCGTCGATCACCGCGGCCAGGTCGGCGAGCAGGCTGTCGGCGGCGGCGATCACGCCGCGTGCGCCGTCGCTGTCGCCGTGGCCGCGGTGGTCGTGGCCCAGCGCCGACCAGCCGGCGGCGTTCAGCGCCGCGGCGACGTGCGCGTAGCGCCCGGCGTGCTCGCCCAGGCCGTGCACGATCAGCACCGTGCCGCGCGCGTCGTCAAGGGGCCAGCGGTGCAATGCGAGCCGCAACCCGTCGGCGGTGCGCACGTGGTCGTCCATCGGCCGCGATTGGACCACGCGGCGTTATGCTGCCGCGCCGCAGGAGACCCGCATGGCCAACGACTTCTTCAGCCTCGCGCTCGACGACGCCAGCGGCGTCGCGACGCTCGAACTCAACCGCCCCGACCGCCTGAACACCGTCGCGCCGGCGTTCTTCGGCGCGCTGCGCGACGAGGTGCAGCGCCTGTCCGACGCGGGCCGCACGCGCGCGCTGGTGATCCGCTCGACCGGCAGGCACTTCTGCGCCGGCATGGCGCTCGACGTGTTCGCCAGCGGGCTGGCGCTGCTCGACACCGGCGACGCGCGCAAGCGCCTGGCGTTCCAGGACTCGCTGCGCCGGCTGATGGCCTGCTTCGACGTGCTCGACGAGGCGCGTTTCCCGGTGGTCTGCGCGGTGCAGGGCGGCTGCGTCGGCGCCGGGCTCGACCTGGCCGCCGCGTGCGACATCCGCGTGGCCAGCGCCGACGCGTTCTTCACCGTGCAGGAGATCCACATCGGCATGGCCGCCGACGTCGGCTCGCTGCAGCGGCTGCCGAAGATCGTGCCCGAGGGCGTCGCGCGCCAGATGGCCTACACCGGCGAGCGCGTGGGCGCCGAGCGCGCGCTGGCGGTGGGGCTGGTCAACGCGGTGCTGCCCGACGCCGCGGCGCTGCACGCGCACGCGCAGCAGCTCGCGGCCGAGATCGCCGCGAAGAGCCCGCTGGCGATCGCCGGCAGCAAGCGCGCGCTGAACTACGCACGCGACCACGGCACCCACGACGCGCTCGCGCAGATGGCGCTGCTGCAAAGCGCGATCTTCGACATCGGCGAGATGTCGGCGGCGATCGCCGCCTGGAAGGACAAACGCGCCGGCGACTTCGACCCGCTGGCGCCGGTCGCCGGGGTGTGATGCCGGCCGGCGCCTCGCCGGCGGCTCAGCCGCAGCCGTTGCGCGGGCCGCAGCACGAGCCCGACGCGGCCGCGGGCGCCGGCTCGGCGGCGGCTGCGGCGGCCAGCGGCTTGACGGCGCGCACGAAGCCGGCGGCCAGCTTGCCCGCGAACGCCCGCGCCGCGTCGCGCGTGGCGTCGTCCCGGCCCTCGAGCCAGCCGGCGACGTCGGCGGCTTCGTAGACGCGCGTGACCTCGACGGCCGCCTGCTCGAAACCCGCCGCGGCGAGCTTGTCGAGGTACTCGCGGTCGGACAGCGCACCGGCCACGCAGCCGGCCCACAGGTCGGCGCGGCGGCGCAGCGCCGGCGGCAGCTCGCCGAGCACGACGACGTCGCTCACCGCCAGCCGCCCGCCCGGCCGCAGCACGCGGAAGGCTTCGCGCAGCACGCGGTCCTTGTCGGCGGCCAGGTTGATCACGCAGTTCGAGATGATCACGTCGACGCTGTTCGCCGGCAGCGGGATGTCCTCGATCTCGCCGCGCAGGAAGTGCACGTTGCGCAGCCCGCTGCGGCGCTTGTTCTCGAGCGCCAGCGCGAGCATCGGCTCGGTCATGTCGAGCCCGTAGGCGGTGCCTTCGGGGCCGACGCGGCGCGCCGACAGCAGCACGTCGATGCCGCCGCCCGAGCCGAGGTCGAGCACCGTCTCGCCGGGGCGCAGTTCGGCCAGCGCCGTGGGGTTGCCGCAGCCCAGCGACGCCAGCATCGCCTCGCGCGGCACGGTGGCGGCGTCGCGCTCGTCGTACAGGTCGGCGGTGATCGGGCTGCAGTTCGCCAGCGCGTCGGGCGCGCTGCCGCAGCAGCCGCCGCCGGTGCCCTGCGACACGCGCGATGCCGCGGCACCGTAGGTCTGCTTGACGATCGCCTTGAGGTCGTCCACGGGGGTCATGGTGCGGTCTCCGGGAATGGGGTCGAAGGTCGCGGCGGCCGGGTCCCGCGCAGCGGGCACGCGTCGCGAGTCTTTGATCGCGCTTGAATACGACATTTCCAGTATTACCGAAGTATTGACCGGATGCAAGGGCCATCCCGGCACCCTCGACCGCGGCGACCCGGCCGAAGTCGCCGCCGCCGGGCTCAGCCGGCAGGCCGGCGGTGGATCAGCAACGGCCCCCAGCCCTGGCAGCGCGGCATCATCTCGATGACGTTGACGTTCACGCGCGGCGGCAGGTGCGCGACCCACGACACCGCCTCGGCGACGTCCTCGGGCAGCAGCGGGTCGGTGCCGGTGTACACCGACGCGGCGCGTGCGTCGTCGCCCTTGAAGCGCACGCTCGAGAACTCGCTGCCGCCGACCAGCCCGGGCTCGATCGAGGTCACGCGCACCGGCGTGCCGAGCAGGTCGGCCTTCAGGTTCAGCGTGAAGTGGTGCACGAAGGCCTTGGTCGCGCCGTAGACGTTGGCGCCCGGGTAGGGGTTGCTGCCGGCCGCGGACCCGATGTTGACGACGTGGCCGCGCCCGCGCTCGACCATGCCGGGCAGCAGGGCGCGGGTGCAGCGCATCAGCCCGGCGACGTTGGTCGCCACCATCGTCTCCCAGTCGTCGAGCGAGGCCTGGTGCGCCGGCAGCAGCCCGAGCGCGAGGCCGGCGTTGTTGACCAGCAGGTCGACCGCGTCGAAGCCGGCCGGCAGCGACGACGGCAGCGCCGCCACCGCGGCGCGGTCGGTGACGTCCAGCGGGAACGCCAGCACGCGCTCGCCGAGTTCGCCGGCCAGCGCCTGCAGGCGATCCGCGCGACGCGCCGCGGCGACCACGCGCCAGCCGTCGGCGTGCAGCCGGCGCACGATGGCGGCGCCGAAGCCGGCGCTGGCGCCGGTGACGAGGGCGGTTCCTGGGGCGTTGTTCATCGTTCGCGGACGTGTGGCACGGGGTCGGCACGCAGTGTAGGGCGCGCCCCGGCGATGCCCGGGCGGCGGGCACCACGAACCAGCGCAGCGCTCACCGCCGCAGGCCGCCTGCGCGGTGCCTCACGCGCGTTCGAACTTGAACACCGCGGTGCTGGCGAGCAGGTTCGGCCAGCGGTCGACGCGCTGGCCCTCGTGCAGCCCGAACGACTCCAGCACGCGCAGCCCGCACTGGCCGGCGAGCACCTCGAAGTCGGCGAAGGTGCCCACGCGGATGTTCGGCGTGTCGTACCACTGGTACGGCAGCACCTTGGTCACCGGCATGCGCCCGCGCAGCACGCTGAGGCGGTTCGGCCAGTGCGCGAAGTTCGGGAAGCTGGCGATCGACATGCGGCCCACGCGCGCGGTCTCGCGCAGCAGCCGCTCGGTGTGGTGCAGGTGCTGCAGCGTGTCGAGCTGCAGCACGACGTCGAAGCTGTCGTCCTCGAACAGCGCCAGCCCCTCCTCCAGGTCGAGCTGCAGCACCTTCACGTTGCGGCGGATGCACGCCACCAGCTTCGCGTCGTCGATCTCGACGCCGAAGCCGCGGCAGTCGCGCGCATCGCGCAGGTGCGCGAGCAGCGCGCCGTCGCCGCAGCCCAGGTCGAGCACGCGCGAGCCGCGCGGCACCAGCCGCGCGATGACGTCGTGGTCGGCGCGCGAGGTCATGCCGCCACCTCGCGCGCGACGTTGTCGAAGTACGCGCGCATCACCGCGTGGTAGCGCGCGTCGTCGAGCAGGAACGCGTCGTGGCCGTGCGGCGCGGCGATCTCGGCGTAGGTCACGTCGTGGCGGTTGTCGACCAGCGCCTTGACGATCTCGCGCGAGCGCGCCGGCGAGAAGCGCCAGTCGGTGGTGAAGCTCACGACGAGGAACTTCGCCTGCGCCGCGGCGAAGGCGCGCGCCAGGTCGCCGCCGTGCTCACGCGCCGGGTCGAAGTAGTCGAGCGCGCGCGTGATCAGCAAGTAGGTGTTGGCGTCGAAGTACTCGCTGAACTTCTCGCCCTGGTGGCGCAGGTAGCTCTCGATCTGGAACTCGATGTCCTGCGTGGTGTAGCCCAGCTCGGCGGCGCGCAGCTCGCGGCCGAACTTCTGCTCCATCGAGTCGTCCGACAGGTAGGTGATGTGGCCGATCATGCGCGCCACGCGCAGCCCGCGCTTGGGCACCACGCCGTGGTCGTAGAAGTGGCCGCCGTGGAAGTCGGGGTCGGTGACGATGGCGCGGCGCGCCACCTCGTTGAACGCGATGTTCTGCGCCGACAGGTTCGGCGCCGTGGCCACCGCCACGCAGTGGCGCACGCGCGTCGGGTGGCGCAGCGTCCACGACAGCGCCTGCATGCCGCCCAGGCTGCCGCCGATCACCGCGGCCAGCTGCGCGATGCCCAGCCGGTCGAGCAGCCGCGCCTGGGCGTCGACCCAGTCCTCGACGGTGACCACCGGGAAGTCGGCCCCGTAGGGGCGCCCGGTGGCCGGGTTGAGGCTCGCCGGCCCGGTCGAGCCGAAGCACGACCCGGGGTTGTTGACGCCGACGACGAAGAAGCGGTCGGTGTCCAGCGGCTTGCCGGGGCCCACCAGGTTGTCCCACCAGCCCTCGCTGCGCGGCTCGCCGGCGTAGGTGCCGGCCACGTGGTGCGACGCGTTCAGCGCGTGGCACACCAGCACCGCGTTGGAGCGCTCGGCGTTGAGCGTGCCGTAGGTCTCGTAGACCAGCGTGTAGTCGGCCAGCCGCGCGCCGCTGCGCAGTGCCAGCGGCTCGGCGAAGTGCATCTGCTGCGGCGAGACCTGACCGACCGACCCCATGCCCGAACGACCCCGAAAAGACGACACCCGGCGCCGCTGCTGCGGCCACCGGGTGCGGGCGGGACCGGTTTAGCGGCATTTGTAAAGCGCCCGCAAGCTGGAGCAAATCGGCGCTGTGGCCGCAGTATAGCCAGCGTGCTCGCCGGCGATGGCCCCTCGCGCCACCCGGCGCGGGCGCTGCGCTAGGCTGCGCCGCCATGACGCAGTCCGCCTCGGGTATCCCGCCGTTGCCCGCCCGCGCCGCCGCCACGCTGGCGGCTTTCGTCGCCTGCGGCGCGACGGCGCAGACCGGCGCGCCGGCGCGCCCTGCGCTGCCGCTGTGGGAGGCCGGCGTGTTCGCCGCCGGCGCGTCGCAGCCGGCGTATCCGGGCGCCAACGAGCGCACACAGCGCACGCTGCCGCTGCCGTACCTGATCTGGCGCGGCCCGGTGCTGCGCGCCGACCAGGGCGCGGTGGCGCTGCGCGCGCTGCGCACGCCGCGCTTCGAGCTCAACGTGGGCTTCGGCGGGTCGCTGGGCTCGTCGTCGGACGACGTCGACGCACGCCGCGGCATGTCCGACCTCGGCACGCTCGTCGAGGCCGGCCCGCGGCTGGTGTGGAACCTGGTCGAGCCGGGACCGGGCGGCCCGGCGCCGTGGCGCTTCGACCTGCCGCTGCGCGCGGTGCTCGACGCCAGCGACGGCCTGCGCCACCGCGGCTGGGCGCTGGCGCCCGAGCTGGTGCACGAGCGCCGGCTGGCCGGCGGCTGGAACGCGGGGCTGCGCTTCGGCCCGCTGATCGGCGACCGCCGTCTGGCCGACACCTTCTACGGCGTCGACGCACGCGACGCCACGCCGGCGCGCGAGGCCTACGACGCACGCGCCGGGCTGGTCGCGTGGCGGCTGGGCCTGTCGCTGTCGCGCCCGCTCGGCGACGACCTGCGGCTGTTCGCGTTCACGCGCCTCGAGTCGGTGGCCGGCGCCGCCAACCGCGCGAGCCCGCTGGTGCGCCGCGACCACGGCGTGGCCGCCGGCATCGGCCTCGCGTGGACGCTGGCGCGCTCGTCGCGCCCAGCCAGCGAATGACGCCGCCAGCCGCCACCCCGCTGCCTAGAATCGACGCATGATCTCGCGCGAACCCACCCTCGAACGCCTCGCGCACGCGCAGGCGCTGCTGCTCGAACCCTACGGCCTGACCGACGCGACGCTCGCGAAGGCGCTGACGCTGATCGGCGAGCACCGCGTCGACGACGCCGACCTGTACTTCCAGCTCACGCGCCACGAGGGCTGGAGCCTGGAGGAGGGCATCGTCAAGAGCGGCAGCTTCAGCATCGAGCAGGGCGTGGGCGTGCGCGCGGTGGCCGGCGAGAAGACCGCGTTCGCGTATTCCGACGACCTCACCGAAGCCGCGCTGATGGACGCCGCGCGCACCGTGCGCAGCATCGCCGCCGCCGGCCAGGGCCGGCGCGTGAAGGTGGGCGCCAGCCGCGCCGCCGCCAGCCGCACGCTGTACGCCGCCACCGACCCCATCGGCACGCTCGACAGCGCCAGCAAGGTGGCGCTGCTCGAGAAGGTGGAGCGGCTCGCGCGCTCGAAGGACCCGCGCATCGTGCAGGTGATGGCCGGCGTGGCCGCCGAGCACGACGTGGTGCTGGTGGCGCGCGCCGACGGCACGCGCGCCGCCGACGTGCGCCCGCTGGTGCGGCTGAGCGTGACGGTGATCGCCGAGCAGGGCGGCCGGCGCGAAGTCGGCACCGGCGGTGGCGGCGGGCGCTTCGGGCTGGGCTTCTTCCAGGACGCGCAGATCGAGGCCTACATCGACCAGGCCGTCAACGCCGCGCTGACCAACCTGGAGAGCCGCCCCGCGCCGGCCGGCGAGATGACGGTGGTGCTGGGCCCGGGCTGGCCCGGCATCCTGCTGCACGAGGCGATCGGCCACGGGCTCGAGGGCGACTTCAACCGCAAGGGCTCGAGCGCGTTCAGCGGCCGCGTCGGCCAGCGCGTGGCGGCCAGGGGCGTGACCGTGCTCGACGACGGTACGCTGCCCGACCGCCGCGGCAGCCTGAACGTCGACGACGAGGGCCACGCCACGCAGCGCACCGTGCTGATCGAAGACGGCATCCTGCGCGGCTACCTGCAGGACGCGCTGAACGCGCGGCTGATGAAGGTCAAGCCCACCGGCAACGGCCGCCGCGAGAGCTACGCACACGTGCCGATGCCGCGCATGACCAACACCTACATGCTCGGCGGCGACAGGACGCCGGGCGAGATCGTCGCCAGCATGCGCAAGGGCCTGTACGCGACGAACTTCGGCGGCGGCCAGGTCGACATCACCAGCGGCAAGTTCGTGTTCTCGGCCAGCGAGGCCTTCTGGGTCGAGAACGGGCGCATCCAGTACCCGGTGAAGGGCGCGACGATCATCGGCAACGGCCCCGACGCGCTGACGCGCGTGAAGATGATCGGCAACGACATGGCGCTCGACACCGGCGTGGGCACCTGCGGCAAGGAAGGCCAGAGCGTGCCGGTGGGCGTGGGGCAGCCGACGCTGCGCATCGACGGGCTCACCGTCGGCGGCACCGCGTGACGTGAGCCCCCGAGAAGCGCCTTCGGCGGCTGCCGGGCGGGTCGATTCGCGATGCGCAGGTCGCGCGTTCCGCACGCTTCGAGCGGCCCGGTGAACGCGCCCGTCGACCTGCCCACCCCCGCCGACGT
>NZ_DAOKZA010000036.1:0-38546 GCF_035325925.1 Azohydromonas sp.
ACGCGCTCGAAGCCCGCGTCGACCAGCGCGTCGAGCACCCAGGCGAGGAAGGGCCGGCCGGCCACCGGCGCCATCGGCTTCGGCAGGTCGGGCACGACGCTGCGCAGGCGCGTGCCCAGCCCGCCCGCGAGCACGATGGCCTGCATCTACGCCGCGCGCGCCCCGCCGCCGTCGGTGCGCGGGAACAGCGCACGCTCGATCAGCCAGCACAGCGTGTGGCCGATCGCGATGTGGCCCTCCTGGATGCGCGGCGTCGCGTCCGACGGCGTGCGCAGCACGTGGTCGCAGAACTCGGCCATGCGCCCGCCGCCGCGGCCGGTCAGGCCGACGGTGACCAGCCCCCGGTCGCGCGCCACCTGCAGGGCGGCGAGGATGTTGGGCGAGCGCCCCGAGGTGGAGATGGCGACGAGGACGTCGCCGCGCCGGCCCACCGCTTCCACCTGGCGCGCGAAGAGCCGCTCGTAGCCGTAGTCGTTGCCGATGGCCGTGAGCACCGACGTGTCGGTGGTCAGCGCGAAGGCGGCCAGGCCGGGGCGGTCGTAGTTGAAGCGGCTGACCAGTTCGCCGGCCAGGTGCTGCGCGTCGGCGGCGCTGCCGCCGTTGCCGGCGAACAGGACCTTGCCGCCCTGGCGCAGCGCGTCGATGCAGGCCGCAGCCACGCGCGCCAGCGTGGCGTGCAGTGCGGCGTCCTCGCTCATCGCGTGCAGGTTGCGCGCCGTCTCGCCGAACTGGCCCGCGATGCCGCCGTTCAGTAGATCTTCCATCCCTGGGTTCCGATCTCGGTGAAGTGGCAGTTGTAGATCTGGCCTGGCGTGGTCTGCAGCGCGCGGATCACGTCCATGCGCCGCACCGGGTCGACGAGCAGCATCATGAAGCCGCCGCCGCCGGCACCCGAGATCTTGCCGGCGCGCATGCCGGCCTGCTTCGCCAGTTCGTAGCTGGCTTCGATCTGCGGGTTCGAGATGCTGCTGGCCATGCGCTTCTTGGCCAGCCAGCCGGCGTTCATCGACTCGACGAGGCCGTCGAAGTCGCCCTTGAGCAGGCACTCCTTCATCGCGACGGCTTCGGCCTTGAGCGCGTGCATCGCGTCGATGGCGGCGCTGTCCTTCGCCTTCACGTTGCTGGTCTGCTCGTCGATGATGCGCGCCGAGTCGCGCGACACGCCGCCGAAGTACAGCAGCAGTGACGCCTCGAGCTCGGAAACGATCCAGTTCTTGATGCGCAGCGGGTTCACCACCACGCGCTCGTGCGGGTGGAACTCCATGAAGTTGAAGCCGCCGAAGGTGGCCGCGTACTGGTCCTGTCGGCCGCCCGACAGGCCGACGTCCCGGCGTTCGATCTCGAAGGCCAGCCGCGCGATGTCGTATTCGCCCAGCGGCAGGTTCAGCCACTCGACGAAAGCCTTGATCATCGCGACCACCAGCGTCGACGACGACCCCAGGCCCGAGCCTGGCGGCGCGTCGGTGTGCGTCGTCAGGCGCAGCGGCAGCGGCCGGCCGCCGTTGAAGTCGCGCACGATGCGGTTGTAGACACCCTTGTGCAGGTCGAGCTGGCCGTCGAGCGGCAGCACCGGGTCGGCCTCACCCGTCCACGACTGCTGCTTGTCGGCCGCGGTGAACTGCAGGCCGTCGGCCGCGCCGCCGGGTTCGATCACCGTGTAGGCGTACTTGTCGATCGTCGCGTTGAGCACCAGCCCGCCGAACTGGTCGCAGTACGGCGACACGTCGGTGCCGCCGCCGCCCAGCCCCAGGCGCAGTGGCGCGCGTGCGCGGATGATCATGGCGTGCCTCGGGTGTCGGCGGGTGGCGGGGGTCGGCTGCGCAGGTTCACAGCCTCGCGGCGAGTATGCGCGAATACAGTCGCTCGTACCGGTCGGCGATGCGGTCGATCGAGTACTGCTGCTCGGCCAGCCGACGCGCTCGCGCGCCCATCTGCCCCGCGTCGGGACCCAGGCAGCGACGCAGCGACGTGGCCAGCGCCTGCACGTCGTCGGGCTCGTAGGTGCAACCGGTCTCGCCCTCGACGATCAGCTCGCGGCTGCCGCTGGCGCGCGCGGCCACGCACGGCAGCCCGCTGGCCATCGCCTCGAGCACGACGTTGGGCATGCCTTCCTTGTACGACGGCAGCACCAGCACGTCGGCGCACTGGTAGTACAGCGTCACGTCGGCGTCGAAGTCGTGCAGCACGAAGCGGCCCGGGTGCTCGAGCGACAGCGCCGCCAGGTGCGCGCGCAGCGCGCCACCGGTGTCGTCGCGTCCCTGTGGGCCGATGGCCACCAGCAGCGCGCCGGTGCCGAAGGCGTCGTGCCGAACCCACTGCTCGGCCAGCCAGCGGATGTTCTTGCGCTGGTCGAGCACGCCGACGTACAGCGCGACCTGCCGGTCCTGCGGCAGGCCTAGCGCGGCGCGCAGCGCCGGCCGCTGCGCCACGGGGGCCGGACGGAAGCGCGCGACGTCGACGCCGTTCGGCACGTGGTGGATGCGCTCGAGGCGCAGTCCGGCGGCGCGGAACTCGTCGACCAGGTCGTTGCTGGTGCCGACGTAGGCGTCGACCAGCCGCAGCATCCGGCGATGGATCGTGCCGCTGACCGGACGCGACAGGTCGAGCAGATCGTCGCGCGCGAGGCTGGCCTTGACGAGCGAGCGCAGGCCCAGCAGCCGCGCGAGCGGCCCGATGAAGGCATGCGTGTAGTACGCGCCGTGGCTGTGCAGGATGTCGAAGTCGTGCCGGCGCGCCCACGCGTAGCGCGCCAGGTGGAACCACAGGCGGAACTCGCGGTGCTTGCGCAGCCGCCCCGGCTCGAGGCGCCGCACGGTGAAACCGTCGATCCGCGCGTGGTCGTCGAGACCCGGCCAGCGGTTGGTGACGAACTCGACGTGGTGGCCGCGCCGGCGGAGCGCGGCGGCAAGCGTCAGCGCCTGCAGCCCGGCGCCGCTGTACTCCGGTGCCAGGTAGGCGGCGTACATCAGGACGCGCAACGGGCGCTGCGGCGCACGATCGTCGCTGTGCGGGCGCCCGACGCGGTCGACCTCGACGAGCCGGCGGATCAGTTCGGCGCGCTGGTCGGACGTGAAGCGGCTGGCGGTGCGCTCGCGGCCGGCCTGCCCCATGCGCTGCGTGCCCGCCGCGTCGAGCAGCATGCCGGCGATCGCGTCCTCGACCGCGCGCACGTCCTCGCCGTCGATGCGCACGCCGTTGAGCCCGTCCTCGACGGCCGAGCCGGTGCCGCCGGCGCGGCCGGCGATGACCGCCTTGCCGCAGGCGTTGGCCTCCATGAACACCAAGCCGAAGCCTTCGGTGTCACCGCGGATGTCGCGGTTGGGCATCGCGAACAGATCGCAGGCGTTGTACCAGCGCGGCAGGTCGGCCGGCTCGACGTGGCCCAGCAGGTGCAGGCGGTCCAAGACGCGGTGCTCGCGCGCCAGCGCCAGCAGGTGATCGTGGTCGTCGCCGATGCCGACGATCGCGTAGTGCACGTCGATGCCGCGCGCGACGAGCCCCGGCAACGCGCGCACGATCTGGTCGAACCCCTTGCGCCGTTGCAGCCGACCGACCGACAGCACCAGCGCCTGGCCGCTCGCCAGTCCGATGCCGGCGCGCAGGTCGTCGTACGGCAGGCCGGGGCGGAACCGCTCGACGTCGACCGTCGGGTACGTCATCACGATGCGCTCGGGGCGCACGCCGATCAGCGACACCAGCGTGTCGCGGGTGAAGTCGCTGTTGGCCAGCACGTGGTCGGCGCGACGCAGCGCGAAGCACATGGCCTGGAACTTGCGCCCGCGGCCCCAGCCGGTGAGCTCCTCACCGTGCGCGTAGATCAACACCTTGCAGCCGCGCAGGCGGCCGATGACCCAGGCGACGATGCCTTCGGGCAAGGCCCGCCCGGCGAAAACGGCGGCGAAGCGATGGTGCCAGGCGAGCTTCAGCGAAGTCCAGAACAGCCGGCTGTAGATGAGCAGCGATTCCGGGCGCAACCACTCGCGGCGCTCGAGCACCAACCGGTGCACGGTGTTGGGATGGTCGCGGTCGAACGCCTTGTCGCCTGGCACCGCCGCAGTGACGACGTGCACCGACTTGCCGCCCAGGCGCCGGAAGTCGTCGTCGAACGACACCGCGGTGCCCCCCTTGGTGGGCAGGAACAACTCGGTGAGCATCAGCAGCGACAGCGGCGCGCCACGCTCCGACGCGGCGGTGGACGGTGGCGGCGTCAAGCGGGCGTCGGTGTCAGGTCGCATGGTGCACCGGTGTCGAACCCGACGGGGCGGCCAGCAGCCGCACCGTCAATGCCCCGACCGCCGCGGCGCCGGTCAGCACCAGCAGCTTCCACAGCCGGCCCGTGCGGTGCAGGCGCCGCCAGAGGAACGGCAGCCGCTGCCGCCAGCCGGCCACCAGCCACTGCGCATCGCGCTCGCGCACGATGCGTGCCAGTTCCGGCGACGACAGGAAGCGCAGCCCGTGGTGGCGCCGCAGCGCCTCGCGGCACAGGCGGTCGAGCTCGTCGAGGCTGCGCCGGCAGGCGGTGGCGTCGCCGATGAAGTTGTCGCGGTGGTTCTCGAGCACGCAGACGCGGCCCTCGGCCACCGCAGCGTCGAGCACGCCCAGCGCGTGGTCGGCGTCACGGCCCCGCAGTGGTTCGAAGTAGTCGGTTCGCGCCAGGTACACCAGGTCGCCGTCGCGGTCGCCATTGACGATCGGGCCCTCGTCACCGCCGGGCAGCCCGTCGGCGCCGCGGCACGTGTAGCGCCAGCCGGGCGTGACGACGCAACGCACGCCGTGGCGCGCCCAGGCCGCTTCGGCGGCGCGGCTCCAGACGAAGGTCGGCGGAACGACGACGGCCGGTGCGGCGCCGACGATGCGCTCGAAGGCACGAACCTCCTGCGCCACGGCGTCGTTCACCGCAGCTTGCGGCAGCGGCTCGGATGGCAGGCGGCTCGTGTCGACCCAGCGGCTCTGCAGGTGCGACGGCAGCAGCTCGGTCGCGGCCGGTGCATCCTGGCGCAACCAGCCGGCCACCGCGGGGTCGTCGCAGGACATCAGCGTCGGCGGCCAGTAGTGCTCGAGGCCGTGCAGCTGCAGCGTGAACACGCCGCGCTCGCGACCGGCGACGAGCGCGTCGACGATGGGCGCGAAGCGCGCATCGTCGAGGTCCAGGCGCCGGTACACCCCCTCGGCGCGGATCGCCGGCCCGTCGGGCACGGCGAACACCAGCGCGAGGTTGAGCACGGGCGTGCGCCCATGCGCGTCGCGGTGCGCGGCCAGCACGTCGGCCAGCGCGCGCAGCGCCGGTGCCTGCGACAGCGGCCCGGCGCCCCAGTCGTCGCTGTCCAGCACGAGCACCGGATGGCGGAACACCGGTTCCCGCCGCAGGCGCGCCAGGTCACGACGGTGCACGCGAACCACCACCGCCAGGCCTGCGAGCCACAGCGCGAGCAGCGCGCCGACGGCGGTGGCCCACGAGATCGACTCGGCCGGCACGTCGCCCTCGCCTCACCTTGTCACGACCGGCGCGGCCGCGCGCGCAACGGTGCGCTGCGAACCGGCCTGCGCCGGAAACCACGTCACGCGCGTCGCCAGGTTGAGCCCGCGCAGCATCCCGCCGCGCAGCAGCCGCTCGAGCCGGCGTTCGTGCCGCCAGCCGCGCTGCTTGACCTGGTACAGCCGGCCCTTGTGCGGCTGCACCTGTCCGAAGCGTTCGCCGGCGGCCAGCCGACGCAGCAGTTGCGCGTAGACGTCGGCGCTCGTGCGCACGGCACGCCAGAACAGCGTCAGTTCGTCGTCGTCGTCGCGGACGTCGGGACTGACGTGCGCGATCAGCCCGCCGGTGTCGATGCCGGCGTCGATCCAGTGCAGCGTGCAGCCGACCTTGTGCGGCTCGCCGTTGTACAGCGCCCAGAATGTGCAGTCGGCACCGCGGTACTCGGGCGACAGGCCGCCGTGCAGGTTGGTGATGCCCAGGCGCCCCTGCTCGAGCAGTTCGCCGCGGATCAGCGACGTGCCGAACACCGCAAGCAGATCGGGTTGGAGTTCACGCGCGAGCGCGACGACGTCGGCGTGGTTGATGTGCGGCACTTCGCGCACCAGGTCGCTTCGGTCGAGCCGCGGCGCGCCGTCGCCGAAGAAGAAGCGCGCCTCGCCCTGCCCGGTGTAGCGCCGCCGGTCGCGCAGCCATCGCCATGCCTTGCGCGCCAGGCCGTCCGGGCGCAGCTTCTTCGCCAGCGATCGCCACGAAACGTCGGAGCCGGTCTCCTGCACAATCGCCAGCACGTCGGCCGCGCGGCACAGCGTGTTGGCTACGTACAGGTGGCGCGGGCTGCGTCCGCACAGCACCATCACGCGCAGCGGCACCGTCGCGTCAGCCACGGGGCGCTCCGGCGGCATGCGCGGCGACCGCGGGCACCGGCGGCACCGCGATGTCGCGCAGGTCCATCATCAGCGCATCGGCGAGGAATTTGGCGGCCCAGTTCGGATACTCGAAACGCGAGTAGTCGCCCCAGATGGGCGCCGAGCCGGCGATGCCGCCGCGCACCGCCGGGTCGGGGTGGTCGAGCCGCTGCACGGTCTTCAGGTAGTCCAGCGCCGAACGGGCGTGCACGCGGAGTTCGTCGGCGCCCGCCGCCTGCGCCAGGCGCGTCCAGTTCAGGCTCATCTGCGCGACGCCGGTCAGGCAGGCGTACGAGGCGTCGGCCACCCAGGCGTCGCGATACGTGCCGGCCAGCCAGCCGTCGGCGCGCTGCACCGCAGCGATGCCGCGTGCGGCCTTCAGCGCGGCGTCGAGGTAGCGCGCATCGCCGAGCAGCACGCCGGACTCGAGCAGGCCGCGGATCGCGTACGCGATGGTGTGCGTGAACGGCGAGCGCCAAGGCACGAAGGCGTTGGTGGCGAACCAGCCGCTGGCGGTCTGCTGCGTCAGCGCCCAGTCGAGGTTCTTGCGCGCGGCGCGCACCAGGCGCGGCTCGTCGGCGACCAGCCCGGTGGCGAGCAGCGCCCAGGTCGCGCGGGTGTTGTAGACGTGGGGGGTGTCGTGGTGCTCGAAACGGCGCCAGCAGCCGTCGTCGTCCTGCTGGTCGGCCAGCCAGTGGCCCGCGCGCACCGCGGCGGCCAGGCACTCCGCGCGACCCAGTTGCGTGTGCCCGGCGATCATGCCGTGCATGATCTGGCCGGTGTTGAAGATCACCGGGCGGCTGCCGGGCTCGCCGAAGTGGCCCGGAAACGCGCCGTCGGGCAGCTGGATCGACAGTTCCCAGTCGATCATGCGCTGCGCACGATCGCGCAGTTCCGGCCGCCGCAGCACCTCGGCCGCAGCGAGCATCGTCTCGACGATGTAGCCGGTGGTCTCGGGGTAGCTGGGCAGCCAGCCGTCCTCGAAGCTCCAGCCTGCGGACACGCCGCCGGCGTCCGGCTCCGCGTCGCGCACGTCCTGCGCGCGGCACAGCCAGTCGACGGTGGCCGCCAGGTGCACCTCGTGCGACTGCTGCGCGGTCGCGGTGCCGCGCACGCTGTCCCACACCAACGCGAGATGCCTCGGCCGCCAGGGCTTGTAGCGCAACGGCAGTCGCGCGATGTCGAGAAGGTTCATGACCTCGCCGTGTTCGAACTCAGTGGATGGGTGCCGCGCGTGCGAGCTCGCCCGCCAGCGGCACGTGGCTGACGACGTAGCGGTGCTTGCCCGACGCCTCCGGCGCGATGGCGTCGACGACGCGCACGATGATGCGCGTGTCGGCACCGAAGCGCTCGCGCAGCCCGGCCTCGATGGACCGGGTGCGGTCCGGCACCCAGCGGGCACCGGCGACGACCAGCACCTCGAGGTCGCGCAGCGTGTGCTGGATCAGCTTGAACTCGGCCACGCCTTCGGTGGCGCGCAGCACGTAGATGCCGGCCAGCGCGTGCATGATGGTGCCGTCGGACCGCACGAGGAAGTCGGTGTGGCGACCGACCACCTCGGCGATGACGTGCAGGCCCCGGCCGCCGCAGTCGGGCTGCGCGCTCATGCGCACCATGTCACCGGTGCGATAGCGGATGAACGGCTGGGCCTGCGAGCACAGCCCTGTCATCACGGCCTCGCCCATCTCGCCGGGGGCGACCGGCTCGCCGGCGGCGTCGAGCACCTCGAGCACGATGCTCTCGCTCATCAGCAGCATCTGCCCGCCCGGCGCCTCGTGCGCGGTGAAACCGATGTCGCGGCTGCCGAATTCGTTGGCCACCGGGGCGCCGAACACCGCACCGATCAGCGCGCGCTGGTGGTCGTACAGCGGCTCGCCGGTGGTGCACACGACCTTCAGCTTCGGCAGTCGCAACCGGCGCCCGCGCGCCTGGGCGTGCGCCGCGAGCAGCGACACCGAGCTGGCGTAGCCGTAGAGGCAGCGCGGCTCGAACCCCTCGAGCGCGTCGAGGTAGGTGTCCATGCGCGCCGGCGACATCGCGAAGGCGTTGAGCACCAGCTGGTTGATCATCCGGTCGCGCAGCGTCTTCACGCGGTCGGTCTTGCTCAGCTCGACCGGCGCGCCCCACAGGTAGACCTCGGGGTCGCCCAGATCGACGCCCCACCAGCGCCGCGCGCGCATGCGTCCGGCGGCGTCCGACGCCTGTCGCCAGCGCCCGAAGTGGAAGATCAGCGGTTCGCCGCTCGAACCGCCGGTGGTGTACCTGTGCGCGCCGCCGGGCACGCCGTGCCAGACGATCTCGGCGCCGTGCGCGGCGGCGTCGCGCTTGCTCATCGGTGCAAGGCGCCGCAGGTCCGCGAGATCGGTCACGTCGTCGGGCCGCAGGCCGGCCGCTTCGAGGCGCCGACGGTGCCAGGGCGAGTGGTCGCGCGCGACCGCGAGCAGCTCGCGCAGCTTGCGGCACTGCAAGGCCTCGACCTCCGCACGATCGAGCCACTGGCTGCGCTCGAGCGACTCGAGGTAGGCGAACGTGGGACGGCCGACGAGTCGCTCCTGCACCGGGTAGACCAGCTTCCCCGCCACGGCGGACGGCAGTCTCATCCGCGCCTCCAGACCGGCGCAGCCGGCCAGGGCTGCGGCGCTGCTGGAGCCATGCCAGTCGCTCCTGCCACCGTCACGCCCGACCCGTGGTCGGCAACCAGGCGTGTCGAATGGCGCCGAACAGCGACAGCGGCGCCGACGCCGCAGCGGGTTGCGCCTGCGCTCGGCCTGCCGTCACCAGGTGGTGGACGACGACGACGATGGCCACCAGGTGGTACACGAAGTCGAAGTACGCCAGTCCGAGGAAGGCGCCGGCGGTCATGTAGGCGACCAGGCTCACCTGGACCATCGCGGCCAGGTCGCGCGCCCACAGCAGGTCGGGCTGCGACCTCGCAAGGCGCGCGATGCTGCCGCACTTGAACCAGGTGAAGCCGAGCAGCGACAGGAACAGGATCAGGCCGACCCAGCCGTGCTCGCCGAGCACCTCGAAGTAGATGCTGTGCACGTCGCGCGCGAAGCTGCCGCCGGGCCCGTAGAGGAAGAACACGCGCGGGTGCCAGGTCTCGAAGCCGCCGCCGAAGAAGCGGTTGTTGGCGATGCCGATGGCCGTCTGCCAGGCGTAGATGCGGCCCATCGCCGAGGCATCCTCCTCGTACGTCTTGATGGTGCCCATGCGCTCGTACCACTCGGGCGGCATCACGGCGACGGCGACCATCGCCGCGACGACGATCAGAATGCCGGTGTAGAACTTGCTGCGGCTCTTCCACCAGAACACCGCCCCGGTCACCAGCAGCCCCACCAGCGCGCCGCGCGACTGGCTGCCGATCGCGGCGATCACCGTGAGCACCATCGCCGCGGTCAGTCCGAGGCGGATGTGCCGGTTCTGCTCGTGCAGCTGCAGGTAACGCATCAGCGGAATGGTCATCACCAGCGCCAGCGCCATCTCGTTGTTGCCACCGATGAAGGTGCCCAGCGGCCCCTGCACGCGGTGCGCGCCGCCGGTGGCCAGCGTGAACAGCCCGCCCTTGACGCCGTAGAAGCCGAGCGACAGCACGATGGCCCAGACGAAGACGTGCACACGCTCGCGCGTGGTCAGCATCAGCAGCGTCATGAAGGTCAGGATCTGGACTTTCACGACCTTCTCGTACTGCTCGATGGCCGGGGCGAAGAAGAAGGCCTGCGTGGTCGTCAGGCCCATCCAGAAGACGAAGATCAGCAGCACCCAGATCTCGCGGCTCCAGACCATGCGCTTGGCCTCCTTCGAGGCCAGCATGCCGATCAGCGTGGCCAGCGCGACGATCTGCACCACCGGCATGCTGAACATGAAGCCGTAGCACAGCCGGTGCGGGTTCATGTAGCCGAGGCCGGCCAGCAGGACGATGCCCCAGAACGGCCGCTTCAGGATGAACGGCAGCGAACCGAAGACGATGAAGGCAACGAGCAGGTCACGCATGGGCTGGTGCCGGGTCGCGATTCAGGGTTGGCCCGCCGCGCGGGCGTACGCGTCGGCGAGCACCGGGAGGACCCGGGGCCAGGTGTACCGGTCCACCGACGCGAGGCCGGCCGCGGCGAGCTGTTCCGCCTCGCGGGGATTGTCCAGCAGGCGCAGCACCGCGCGGGCCATCGCCGCCGGGTCGCGCGGCGGCACGAGCAGCGCTGTCGTGCCATCCTGCACGATGTGCGGAATGCCGCCGACGTCGGTGCTGACCACCGGCACGCCGCTGGCCAGCGCCTCGAGCACCGAGTTCGGCATGTTGTCGACGGTGCTCGGGTTCAGCGCGATGTCGGCGCGCCGATACAGCGCCGCGACCGCGTCGCGGTCGAGCCGGCCGGCGAACTCGACCGCTTCACCGATGCCGAGTTCGACCGCCAGCGCCCGCAGCGACGCCAAGTCGGGCCCGGTACCGGCGATCGTGAGCTGCGCGTCGGGCACGCGGTTGCGCACGAACGCCAGCGCCCGGATCGCGGTGGCGTTGTCGTAGATGGGTTCCAGGTTGCGCGTGACGACCAGGTGCGCCGCGCGCGGCCGCGCGGTCTCCGGCGGATGGAACCGCTCGAGATCGACGACGTTGGGCACCACCTCGGCCGCGATGCCGTGCCTGGCGAACACCTCGCGCAGGAACCCCGAAGGCACGGCGACGACCTTCGCCAGCGACATCGTGCGGCGGACACTGCGATGCGACCGGGCGAGGAAAGCCGCAGCCTCGCCGCCACGGTAGTTCACGACCACCGGCACGCCACGCGCGGCGGCCACGCGCACCGCCGGCGCGGCGAAGAGGTGCCACGACCAGCCGGAATTCGCCATCACGTGGAACAGGTCGCTGCGCCCGGCCGCGCGCCACAACCGCACCAGGTACGGCAGCAGACGAAAACCCGCGCGCACCACCGGCAGCCGCGACACCCACGACGGGCGGTACGGCGCGTTCGTCTGCACCAGCTGCACGTCGGCGCCGCACCGGCCCAGCAGTTCGACCAGTTGCCGCGTCTGGTTCGCCATGCCGCCGGCCGGCGGGGGCAGCGGGCCGACGACCGTCAGGCGCAGACCGCCGAGCGCGCTCACGCTTCGGCGCCGACCGCGAGGGCCTCGTACACCGGCCGGTAGCGCGCCACCGACCGCGCCCAGTTGCGCTCGCGCTCGACGAAGGCGCGCCCCGCGGCGCGAAGGGTCGGCCACCGGTCGCGCTGCGCCAGCAGGTCGACGATGGCCTGCGCCAGCGCGCCGGTGTCGTCGGCGTCGAACAGCCAGCCGGTCTCGCCGTGGCGGATCAGCTCGCGGTGGCCGCCGACGTCGCTGGCCACCAGCAGGCGCCCCTGCGCCATCGCCTCGAGCGGCTTGAGCGGCGTGACCAGTTCGGTCAGCCGCATCGAGTGCCGCGGGTACGCGAGCACGTCGACGAGGTCGTAGTAGCGCTGCACCTGGTCGTGCGGCACGCGGCCGGTGAACACCACCTTGTCGGCCACGCCGAGCGCGCCGGCCTGCGCCTTCAGGGCTTCGTGCTGCGGCCCGCCGCCCACCAGCAGCACGCGCAGGTCGGGGCTGCGTGCGAGCAGCGTGGGCAGCGCCGCCAGCAGCAGGTCGAGCCCCTCGTAGGCGTAGAACGAGCCGATGAAACCCACGACGGTGCAGCCCGACAGGCCCAGCTGCGCCTTCAGCGCCTCGTCGGGCGCGCCGCCGGGCTCGAACTTCTCGATGTCGACGGCGTTCGGGATCACCGTGACCTTCTCGGCCGGGATGCCGCGCGCGGCGATGTCGCCGCGCAGCCCCTCGCAGATCGTGAACACGTGCGCCGCGCGGCGCAGCGCGTGCGTTTCCATCTGGCGGGTCAGGCGGTAGCGCAGGCTGCCCTCGCTCGTCGTGCCGTGGTCGACGGCGGCGTCCTCCCAGAAGGCACGCACCTCGTAGACCACCGGGATACCCAGCTCCTTGCCCACACGCAGCGCGGGGATGGCGTTGAGCACCGGCGAGTGCGCGTGGATGACGTGCGGCTCGACCAGCTGCGCCACCGCGCGCAGCCGGCGCTCGAACTGGCGCATCAGCTCGAACTCGCCGAGCCCCGGCAGCTTGCGTCCGCCGCTGGGCACCAGCGTGCGGTAGAAGTGCCAGCCGTCGACCGTCTCCTCGCTGTCGCGCGTGGCGGTGTGCTTGGGGCTGGTGACGTGGAACGTCTGCCAGCCGAGCCGGCGCTGCTCGCGCAGGATGGCCAGCGTGCGGAACGTGTAGCCGCTGTGCAGCGGGACCGAGTGGTCGAGGACGTGGAGGATGCGCAGGCTCATGCCGGGGTCGCCTCTTCGTGCACCTGCGGCGCGGCCGCCTTCCGGCCGTCGACCACCTGCCGCAGGAACGCCTCGAACATCAGCAGCGACCACAGCGGTGAGCTGTAGTCGCGGGTGCCGTTCTGGTGCGCACTCACCAGGTGCTCGAGGTACTTGCGGTCGAACCAGCCGGTGGCGGCCAGGCGCTCGCCGAGCACCGCGTCCTTCACGCGCTGCTTCAGCGGGCCGCGGAACCAGCGATCCAAAGGCACCGCGAAGCCCATCTTCGGGCGGTACAGCACCTCGGCGGGCAGCAGCGGCTCCATCGCCTTCTTCAGCAGCAGCTTGCCTTCGCTGCCGCGCACCTTCAGCGACATCGGCAGCGTGGCCAGCCACTCGACCAGCGGGTGGTCCATCAGCGGCTCGCGCACCTCGAGGCTGTGCGCCATGCTCGCGCGGTCGACCTTGGTGTTGATGTCGCCGACGAGGTAGGTCTTCAGGTCGAGGTACTGCACCAGCGCCAGCGGATCGTCGGTGCCCGACAGGTCGGCGTGCCGCGCGGCATGGCGCTCGAACACCTGCAGCGCGTCGTAGCCGCCGAGCAGCGCCTTGAACCGCGGGCTGAACAGCCGTTCGCGCATCGGCCCGCGCAGGATCGACACCGAGTGGAAGTAGGCCTCGACCGACGTGCGCGCCATGCCTTCGAATGTGGTCTTGGCGCGCAGCACGCGCGGCGCCCAGTCGGCCTTCGGGTAGACGCGCCCGAGCAGCCCGAACACCGGCTGGCGGATCGCCAGCGGCAGCGCGGCGCGCATGCGCTCCTCCATCAGGTGCAGGCGGTAGCGGCGGTAGCCGGCGAAGCTCTCGTCGCCGCCGTCGCCCGACAGCGCCACCGTCACGTGCTTGCGCGCCAGCTGGCACACGCGGTAGGTCGGCATGGCCGAGCTGTCGGCGTAGGGCTCGTCGTACAGCGTGGCCAGCGTGTCGATGAGGTCGAAGTCGTCGGACCTGACGGTTTCGACGCGGTGATGGGTGCGGTAGCGGTTTGCGACCATCTGCGCGAACTCGCTCTCGTTGTAGGTCGGGTCGTCGAAGGCGATGCTGCAGGTGTTGACCGGCTCGCGCGACAGCCCGGCCATCGTGGCCACCACGGCGCTCGAGTCGACGCCGCCCGACAGGAACGCGCCCAGCGGCACTTCCGAGATCATGCGCAGCCGCACCGACTCGGCCAGGCGCTGCTGCAGTTCGGCGCAGGCGTCGTCGAGCCCGATCGGGTTGTCCAGCGTGAAGCGCACGTCCCAGTACGCCTTCGGCGCCGGCAGCGGCTGGCCGCGGCGGATGGCCAGCGTGTGCGCCGGCGGCAGCTTCAGCGCCTGCCTGAACACCGTGCGCGGCTCGGCCACGTAGCCCAGCGCGAAGTACTCCTCGATCGCCAGCGGGTCCAGGTCGCGCCGCAGGCCGCCGCGGCCGTCGGTGTACGCGAGCAGGCTCTTCAGCTCGCTGCCGAACAGCAGCCGCCCGTCGTCGAGCAGCGCGTAGTGCAGCGGCTTGACGCCCAGGCGGTCGCGCGCGAGGAACAGCGTCTGGCGGTGGCGGTCCCACAGCGCGAAGGCGAACATGCCGCGAAAGCGTTCGACGCAGGCCTCGCCCCACTGCTCCCAGGCGTGCACGATGACTTCGGTGTCGCTCTTGGTGCGGAAGACGTGGCCGCCGGCCTGCAGTTCGGGGATCAGCTGCTGGTAGTTGTAGATCTCGCCGTTGAAGACGACGACCACCGAACCGTCCTCGTTGAACAGCGGCTGCTGGCCGGTGGCGATGTCGATGATCGACAGCCGCCGGTGCCCGAAGCCCAGCCCCGGCTCGACGTGCACGCTGCCCTCGTCGGGGCCACGGTGGAACTGCGAATCGTTCATGCGCTGCAACACCGCGCCGTCGATGTCGCGCCGGTCACGGGTGTCGAAGATGCCGGTGATGCCGCACATGGGGATGGGGGTTCGCGGCCGACAGGCCCGCAGGGGGCGCCGGCCGGCGATGGACGAAGGTCAATGGTAGGCGAGGCTTGGGACGCTCCACGGCCGTCGGCCTGTGCTGCGCGCGAGTGTCATGATTTCCGACACACGGCTCGACCCCCTTGAACGCGGGATGGTGCGACCGAGCCACTCAACGGCAAGCCTCAGCCGGCCTGGCGTCGACAGGCCGCGTGCATCGGCACTGCACGATGGCGGCCCACCCACCTGACGGATCCGCCCGGCCAACCACCGACGCACGCCGCGCGAGCCGCGTCGTTGGCGCGGTCGAGGCTCGACCGGATAGCCGACTACCGCTTGTTGCGTTCCTCGTGGTCGAGCCGACGCCCGACCACGAGCCCTGCGCGCGGCGGGGTCGACACCGCCTCGGCGTTCGATGGCGGGGGCGTCGGCACGCCCGCGGCAGCGAGCGCCCGATCGTAGACGCCCTGGTAGGCATTCACCATCGCCTGCAGGCTGAACCGTTCCTCGGCGGCCGCGCGGCCGGCGCGGCCCATCGCCGCGGCGCGGGCGGGATCGTCGGCGAGCGCCACCAGCGCCCGAGCCATGGCCTGATCGTCGGCCGGTGGCACCAGCGCGCCGGTGACGCCGTCTTCCACCAGATCGGCATTGCCGCCGACCGCGGTGGCCAGCACCGGCAGCCCGCTGGCCATCGCCTCGAGGATGGTGTTGGAGATGCCCTCGGCCAGCGACGGCAGCGCGAAGGCGTGCAGGCCGCGCATGACGGCGGGCACGTCGGTGCGCTCGCCGGGCAGCCAGGCCAGGTCGCGCACGCCGCTGTCGGACAGCACGGCCTCGCAGGACGCTTTCAGGGGCCCATCACCGACGAGGACCAGACGCAGCCGCGTGCGCAAGCCCGGCTGCAGTTCGAGCACGCGCACGAAGGCGCGCGCCAGCGTCGGCTGGTCCTTGACCGCCTGCATGCGCCCGACCGTGCCGACCAGCCAGTGGCGCACGGGGTCGAACGGGCAGCCGTCGATCGGCACGGGGCCGTCGGCAGCCGGGTGGAAGCGCTGCGTGTCGACGCCGTTGTAGATCTGCGTGATGCGCGCCGGCGGCACATGCACCTTGTCGACGAGGTACTGCTGCAGGTCGCGCGACAGCGCCACGTAGTGCTGCACGAACGGCCGGTACAGCCGCCGCACGCGCTGGTAGGCGCGGTTGCTGCCGTCGACGTCGCCCACGTCGCGCCCGTGCTCGCCGTGGATGCGCACCGGCACGCCCGCCAGCCACGCGGCGGGCTGCACCTCGAGCGCCGCGAGGTTGCGCGTGTGCACGATCGCCGGGCGCAGCTCGCGCAACAGCGTCAGCAGCTTCGGGTACAGCCGCCACGTGTGCCCCGGCGGCTTGCGCAATGCGATGCAGCGCACGTCGGGATGGCGGAGGCGCCGGGCGAAGTCGGTGACCTCGGTGAGCGAGATCACGACGTGTCGGTAGGCGTGTTCCGGCAGGTGATTGATGAGGTTCACGACGCCGTTCTCGAGGCCGCCGACGTCGAAGCGGAAGACGACGTGGGCGATCAGCGGGCGAGTGCGATCGGTCATGGCCGAAGGCGTGCGGCGACGCTGTCCATCACCAGCGCGACGCCACGGGCGTTCAGGTGCCGGTCGTAGGGCCCGACCTCCAGCGACCAGCCGGACCGCGCCACGTGCGCGGCGTAGACGGGTTCCATGTCGAGCACCTCGGCGCCGTGCCAGCGCAGACGCTCGATCATGAAACGGCGCTCGGCGTCGGCCAGCGTCGGTCGCGCCGGCGGGCCGCCACGCTGGCCGTCGACGACGAACAGCAGCTGCCCGCCAAGATGCGGCGCGACGTCGCGGAAGAACTGGTCGACCGCCGCGTCGGCCACTGCGCGTGCCCGCTCGATCGCACGATCGCTCGACGGCGCGGCACGCGGCGACGCCGGCGACGCCGCAGCCTCCGGCGTCGTGCGCGTGATGGCGGCCACGGCGAGGCGCCGCCAGTCGACCTTCAGCTGCGAGTACACGTACTGCGCCAGCGCGCTGTGGCGCAGCCAGCGCTGCACGGCCGACGGCGGCGGTCGGCGCTGGATCGTCGGCAGCAGCGTGCGCGGGTCGAGGCATCGGCTGACGACGTTGCCCGATCCGCACAGGGCCTGCCGCGCATCACCGCCTTCGAGCCAGACGACGAAGTCGCGCACCGACAACTGCTCGCGGGCGAAGCGCACGCGCTGCGCGTAGTCGAGCAGCGCGGTGCCGGGGGTGCCCATGCCGTACACCGCACGTCGCGGCTCCAATCTGGCCTGCAGCTGCGCCGCGGGCCGATGCCGGGCGTCGAGCATCGAGGCCTCGACGTAGCTGTCGCCGATCAGGGCCACGGCGCCCGTGTCGGGAACGAAGTCGACGTCACTGGCGAACCCCAGGTTGTTGCCGCGCAGTTGCTGCGGGTTGCGCAGGTCCCAGCCGGTGGAGACGGTCCAGCGATGGCGTGCAGGATAGGTCAGGATGTCGGGGTCGACGTGGTAGCCGGTCATCGTCGCCGTGGACACCGGCAGCAGGCGCAGGACCACCTCCAGCACCAGCAAGGCGACGACGAAGCCGGCGACGGTCGAGGCGAGCACCCGCCGCATGCTAGAAGTTGAAGTAGATGAACGCGCTGACCGAGTCGCGCGCGTTGTTGACGAGGGCGACGAACAGCGTGCCGACCAGACCCGCCACGCCCCAGAACGCCCAGCGCTCGTCGCGTTGCGCGAACGCCGCCAGCACGTGTTCGCCGATGCGGTTGCTGTTGGGCGCCCACACCGCCAACGCACCCAGCGCGGCAATCCAACCCCAACCGACCGAGGCCGCCAGACCGGCGTTCCAGAGCAGCTGCCCGGCGTCGGCGACGCCAGCGCCCTGGCCGCTCATCGCTTCGAGCATGCGCAGCGCGCCCGGCAGCGTCTCGGCGCGGAAGAACACCCAGGCGACGATCGCCGAGAGCATGGTCAGCGCCCACGCCAGCGTCGTGAATGCCCGGCTACCGTCGAGCGCGGCCTGCCAGCCGAGCCTTTCGACGGCGCCGCGGAAAGCGTGGTTGACCATCAGGTAGGCGCCGTGCAGCGCGCCCCACAGCACGAACGACCAGCTCGCGCCGTGCCACAGGCCACCGAGCACCATCGTGGCGGCCAGGTTCAGGTAGCGACGCACCGGGCCCTTGCGATTGCCACCGAGCGCGATGTACAGGTAATCGCGCAGGAACGTCGACAGCGAGATGTGCCAGCGGCGCCAGAAGTCGCTGATGCTCGTGGCCTTGTAAGGCGAGTCGAAGTTGTACGGCAGGCGGATGTTGAACATCCAGGACAGGCCGATGGCCATGTCCGAGTAGCCCGAGAAGTCGAAGTACAGCTGCAGCGTGTACGCCAGCGCCGCGAGCCAGGCCTCCTCGGTGCCCGGCAGGTTTCCCGCATCGACGGGCGTGAACACCGCGTCGGCGTACGGCGCCACGCCGTCGGCAAGGACGACCTTCTTGAACAGCCCGATGCCGAAGATGACGACGCCGCCGAAGAAGTTGGCGGCGTCGAAACGGTAGACGGCGGGGTTCGCGAACTGCGGCATCATCTGCGCGTGATGCAGCACCGGCCCCGCGACCAGATGCGGGAAGTAGGTGACGAACAGTCCGTAGTGCACCGGTCGGTACTCGTTGACCTTGCCGTACCAGGTGTCCACCAGGAACGCGATCTGCGTGAAGGTGTAGAACGAGATGCCGATCGGCAGGATCACCTCGCCGATGCGCCACTCGGTGCCGAGCAGTGCGCTGACGTTGTCGACGAAGAAGTTGGCGTACTTGAAGTAGCCGAGCAGCCCCAGGTCGAAGGTCACGCCGGCGACGAGCCACAGCGTCGCAGCGCGGTACGGCCCGACCCGCGTCCCGGCGCGGTGCGCCGCGCCGATGCGCATGCCGAACACGAAGTTCGCCGCGATCGAGGCCAGCAGCAGCAGCGTGAACTGCGGCATCCAGTAGCCGTAGAAGAACAGCGATGCGGCGAACAGCCACGCAGCGGCTGCACCGGGTGAACGCCGTCCCAGCAGGAAGTAGCCGACCAGCGTCGCCGGCAGGAACAGGACGATGAAGGTCGAGGTCGTGAACAGCACGGCCGAACCGTCACGCAGCGGGTGCAGGCGGTCCGGCGCGGCCGGACCGGCCGCTCACAGCCGCCAGACCTTGTACCCCGCCGCCTCGAAGTCCTTCGGGTCGAAAGCCGCCTTCACGTCGATGAAGGCCCCGCCCTTGACCATCTTGCGGCCGAAGTCCTCGAGGCCCAGGTCCATGTACTCGCGGTGCGCGACCGCGGCGACGATGGCATCGGCGCGCGGCAGGTCGTCGAAGCGCTCGAGCCGCACGCCGTACTCGTGCATCGCCTCCTCGGGCTCGGCGAGCGGGTCGGTCACATGCACCTCGACGCCGTAGCTGCGCAGCTCGCGGACGATGTCGATGACCTTGCTGTTGCGCAGGTCGCCGCAGTTCTCCTTGAAGGTCAGCCCCAGCACGTTGACCTTGGCACCCTTGATGTAGCTGCCCGCAGCGATCATGTGCTTGACGGTCTGCTCGGCGACGAACTTGCCCATGCCATCGTTGATGCGCCGCCCGGCCAGGATCACCTGCGGGTGGTAGCCGATCATGTCGGCCTTGTGCGTCAGGTAGTACGGGTCGACCCCGATGCAGTGGCCGCCCACCAGCCCGGGCTTGAACTTGAGGAAGTTCCACTTCGTGCCCGCGGCCTCGAGCACCTCGCTGGTGTCGATGCCGAGCTTGTCGAAGATGATCGCCAGCTCGTTCATCAGCGCGATGTTCAGGTCGCGCTGCGTGTTCTCGATGACCTTGGCGGCCTCGGCCACCTTGATGCTGCTCGCGCGATGCACGCCGGGGCGCACGATCGTCTCGTACAGCTTCGCCACCTTGTCCAGGGTCTCGGGCGTGTCGCCGCTGACGATCTTCAGGATCTTCGTCAGCGTGTGCTCCTTGTCGCCCGGGTTGATGCGCTCGGGGCTGTAGCCGACGAAGAAGTCGCGCTTCCACGTCATTCCGCTCTCGCGCTCGAGCACCGGGATGCACACCTCCTCGGTGGCGCCGGGGTAGACGGTGCTCTCGAAGACGACGATCGCGCCCTTCTTCATGTGCCGCCCGGCGCTGGTGCTGGCGCCGACGAGCGGCGTGAAGTCGGGGATCTTCGCCTCGTCGACCGGCGTGGGCACCGCGACGACGATGATGTCGGCCTCGCCGAGCAGCGCCGGGTCGCTGGTGTAGACGACGTTCTTCGCCTGCGCCATCTCGTCGTCGCTGAGCTCGCGCGACGGGTCGGTGCCGCGCAGGCAGGCGTCGACCTTGTGCTGCGCGATGTCGAAGCCGATCGTGCGCAGGTGCTTGCCGAACTCGACGACGAGCGGCAGGCCGACGTAGCCCAGGCCGATGACGGCGACGGTGGTCATGCTGTGTCCCTTCCCATTGGATCTCGATGCGTTGCCGCGCGGCGTCATCGCGCGTCGTGGACGCGCTGCAGCGACTGCGCCACCACGCCGAGGTGCTCGCTCGCGAACGCCTGAAGTGCGGCCTTCGACGCCGCCGGTGCGTGCAGCACCAGCACCGCCCCGTCGTCGCCGTGGCCGCGCAGGCGCGACGCCGCGCCGGCCAGCTTGGCCGGCAGGTCGCCGGTGACGAATCGACCGTCGACCCAGTAGCCGTGCCAGACGACCAGGTGCTGCCTCGGCACGCCGCTGCCGCGCTCGGGCCCGATGACTTCGGCGGCGCGCAGCGTGACCGGTTGCCCACCGCCGTCGACCGCCACCGTGCCGCCGCCGCGCTGACTCCACTGCCGCTCGTTGTGGCTGATCAGTCCGTTGAGCGAGTTCACGAGCTTGCGTTCGGCGTTCTGGGCACGGTAGTAGAAGACGTCCACCGTCACCGTGCCCGCAGGCCCGGCGTAGCTGCGCCGCAGCGCCGCGGAGGGATTCACGAAGTGCGGCGACCAGTCGGCAGACGACGCCTCGGTGGCCTGCCACGCGCCCAGACGATCGGGCAGATGCAGTTGCGGCTCGGCTTGTGCGCGCTCCGAGGCCTGCAGGCCCCACAGCGCGACGTGCGGCAGCAGCACCACCAGCGTCGCGCCGGCCAGCGCGACGACGGTGCGCTGCCTTGCCGCCTGCGACGCCTCGGCCGACAGGGCGGCCGCGCCTCGGCCCGGCACCGGCTCGTCGGGGTCGGCCCAGCGCATGCCGATGACGAACATCACGAAGATCACGGCGCCGAAGAACACCCAGCCGTACAGGATGTGGTCGACGCCGGTGGCGATCTTGTTGTCCGACAGGTGGCCGAGCATCACGATGATGTACGCGCGCAGCCAGTTGGCGAGGATCGGCACCACCAGCGAGAACGCCATGAACACCGCGCGCTTCCTGTAAGAGCGGTAGTTCAGGTAGGCGAAGAGGGACCCCACCATGAACGACGCCATCAGGTAGCGCACGCCGCTGCACTCGTCGATCACCGACCAGCTGCCGGTCGGGATCACGAAGCGCAGCCCCTCGCGGAACACCGGCACCCCGGTCCACTGCAACGCGAGCACGACGAAGTCGGCGGTCCACTCCATCATCGGCTGCACCGTGAACTCGCCGAACGGCACGGCGAACAGCAGGAACAGCAGCGGGAACAGGATCGCGCGCATCACCTCGAACCCCAGCACCGCGGGCACCGCGAGGATCAGCAGACCGACGAAGGCGAACTGCGCCGGCGCGTTGACGACGACGAGGTCGGCGGCGAACCAGGCCAGCGCGAGCGCAGCCATCGGCAGCAGCACCCAGGGCGCGGGCTGCGGGGTCAGCGTGGCCAGGCGCTGGCGCTGGCGCCAGATCAGCCACAGGGCGATCGGTGCGACGACCCAGCCGTGGGCGAACGTCTCCGAGCGCGTCCACACGTCGACCATCGCCATCAGCGTGTCGCGGTACAGCAGCACGATCGCGCCGACCAGCGCCAGCAGCGCCGGCCAGGCGCTGCGCCACGGCGAGGTCAGGCGGAGGTCGGCGGGAATGGCGCTCATCGCAAGGCCTCGGCAGGGTGGACGTTCAGGCGGCCAGGCGCTGGCCCGCGCGCAGCGCGTCGAGGTGGTGATCAACCGGCGCGAGCTGCGCCGGCCAGCTGTGCGCGCGCAGCACGTGCGCGCGGCCGGCGGCGCCGACGGCGGCGGCGCGTGCCGGATCGGCGAGCAGCGCGTCGACCTCGCGCACGAAGTCCGCGGCGTCGGTCGCGGGCACCAGCTCGACGCCGGGCTGCGCCGCGATCGGCTGCGCGCAGCCGGCGGTCGCCACCACCGGCCGCCCCATCGCCATCGCCTCGAGCACCTTGTTCTGGATGCCGCGCGCCAGCCGCAGCGGCGCGACGACGACCGCCGCGTGCTGCAGGTACGGCCGCACGTCGGGCACGGTGCCGGTGACGCGCACCGCATCGCCTGCGAGCGCCTGCACCGCCGGTGCCGGGTTGCGCCCGACCACGTGGAAGCGCAGCGCCGGCCGGCGCTCGCGCAGGCGCGGCAGCATCTCGCCCGCGAACCAGGTCACTGCGTCGACGTTGGGCCAGTAGTCCATCGCGCCGGTGAACACCACCGGCAGTTCGTCGGCGATGAACGGCGACGCGCGCGACGGGTCGGGCGCGAAGTGGTCGGCGTCGACGCCGTTGCCGAACCAGCCGACGCGGCCGGCGCACTCGGGCGCCAGCCGGCGGAACAGCTCGGCCTCCTGCCCGGTGGCGAAGAACGAGTGCGCGACACGCGCGGCCACCGCGCGTTCGTAGGCCAGCAGCCGCTCGCCCTCGCGCCGGTAGACCCAGGACATCGGCCAGCGGTGGTGGTCGGCGTACTGCGTCCACTTCGCCGAGTCGACGTCGACGAAGTCCACGAGCACCGGGACGTCGCTGACCAAGTCCGCGTACTGCACCATCGACGACGAGAACACCACCACCGCGTCCAGCCGCTGCTGCGCCGCGGTGCGCCGCACCCAGTCGGCCAGCCCCGCGTCGCGGTAGTAGCGCAGCGTCAGCGGCTCGTCGCCCAGCAGCGCGGGCAGGCTGTGCAGCCGGGCGCTGCGCGGGTGCAGGCGCGCCAGGTGCAGGTCGACGCACCACTGCCGCAGCGTGCCGGCATGCGCCTCGTCGTCGGGGTCGTCGACGAAGCTGCCCAGCCACACGCGGTGCCGCGCCGCGAGGTGGCGCAGCAGGTGGTACGAACGCACCTTGTCGCCCTTGTTGGGCGGGTACGGCATGCGGTGCACGAGGTACAGGACGTTCACGGCATCACCCGAGGTTCCTGACCACGTAGGGCCCGAGCCAGTTGGCGACCGCCAGCGGCAGCCGCCGCCACGTCTCGATCATCAGCCTGAACTTCGCGTTGGCGGGGTTGTTCTGCGGCACCGCGTCGCGTTTGTACAGCCGGTACTCGTAGTGCAGGGGCTGCGGCTCGAAACCCCAGTTCTTCTTGAACGCGTAGCTGCCGGTGCCCTGCTTGCTGCGCCCGTAGTCGAAGGTCTTCAGCCCCTTGGCGCAGGCGCGGCGCATCAGCGCCCAGTACTTGAAGTCGTTGGCCGCCAGCTCGCGCGCCGCCTCGGCGTCGCCGGCGTAATACGGCAGCACCTCGTCGCGGAAGTAGAAGCTCAGCACGCTGCTCACCGGCTGGCCCTCGGCGGTGGTCACCGTGAGCACGTCGCAGTCGTCGCCGAAGGCGTCGCGCAGCGCCTGGAAGTAGCGCTTGGGCAGCGCCGGCGTCCCGTGGCGGTGCACGTTGTCGGCGTACAGCGCGAAGAATCGCTCGACGCCGTCGTCGAGCCGGTCCTGCAGGCCGCGCTGCATGCCCTTGCGCACCATCGCGCGCTGCTTGCGCGGGATGGCCAGCAGGTTGGCCTGCTCGTCGGGCGCGATCGGCTTGCGAAAGGTCACGTACAGGTCCTGCCGCGGCCAGTCGGGGTGGCGCGGCTGGAGCTGGCGCAGCTCGAGGTGCTGCACGCCGAGTTGCTGCGCCAGGCGCTGCGCCTCGAGCTCGAGCGCCTGCGCCGCCGGCTCGTGGTCGGCGGCCACGCCGCCGTACACCGCGAACGGCAGGCTGACCAGCGCGTCGCCGAACAGCAGGCTCTTCACCCGCGCCAGCGGCAGCACGCCGTCGATGCGCCCGCCCGACTCGCTGAACAGGTAGAAGGTCGGGTGGCGGAACACGCCTTCGAGCAGCGTCTGCCAGGCGCTGCGGTGGAAGAACGTGGCCTGCGGGCAGGCCAGGACGAACGCGTCCCAGCGGCTCGCCGTGTCGCGGTCGCGGGGGTCGAGGCGGTGGATCGTCGGCATCGCCGGTCGACGGTGCGGCGGCTCAGGCCACCTTCGGCAGCGCCGGGGCCGGCGCGGGCGCGCCGGCCGGCGCCGGGCGCTGCAGGAAGATGCGGTCCATGCGGTCCCAGCGGAAGTCGCGCAGCAGCTGCGCCAGCCGGCGTTCGGTGCGGCCGATGTTCACGTAGTGGCGGAACCGCGTCTTCGCATCGATGCCGGCCACACGCGGCTGCCCGGGGTCGATCTCCCAGGGATGGAAGTAGAACACCGCGGCCTCGCGGTCGGCGGCATTGACGCGGCGGATCATCCAGCGCGACACCGGATACGGCAGCAGGCGGAAGTAACCGCCGCCGCTGGAGGGCAGGTTGCGTTCGAACAGGCGCAGCGTGGTGGCCGGCACCTCCAGCAGGTCGGCGTGCACGCGGTGCGCGAAGCGCGGTGCGTCGGGCATGCCGTAGTGGTCGTGGCGGATCGGGTAGATGCTCGAGCTGTAGCGGTGGCCGGCGCGCGCGAGGCAGTCGAAGGCCCACAGGTTGCGCGCGTCGATCGAGAAGCTCGGCGCGCGGTAGCCGTGCACGACCCGGCCCGAGACGTCCTCGAGCAGGCCCTTGGCGCGCGTGATGTCGGCGACGAACGCGCCGCGGTCGAGCTCGCTGGCGCGCTGGTGTCCGTAGCCGTGGCTGGCCAGCTCGTGGCCGCCGTCGACGACGCGGCGCACGAGCTGCGGGTACCGCTCGGCGACCCAGCCGAGCGTGAAGAAGGTGGCGCGCGTGTCGTGGTCGGCGAGCAGCTGCAGGATGCGGTCGACGTTGCGCTCGACGCGGCACTCGCGCGCGTCCCATTCGTGGCGCGCGATGTACGGCGCGAACGCCGAGACCTGGAAGTAGTCCTCGACGTCGATCGTCAGCGCGTTGGTGATCGGCGGTGCGTTCATGCCACCGCCTCCTCGCGCGACCGCAGCCAGCGCCACAGGTCGTCGGCGATGCGCTCGGCGGCGTGGCCGTCCCACAGCTCGGGCACGCGACCGCGCTTGCCGCGCCCGGCGACGATGTCGGCCACCGCGGCGAGGATCGCGCCGCGGTCGCGGGCGACCAGCGTGTTGGTGCCCTGCTCGATCGTGATCGGCCGCTCGGTGTTCTCGCGCACCGTCAGGCAAGGCACCCCCAACGCGGTGGTCTCCTCCTGCAGCCCGCCGGAGTCGGTGAGCACCAGCGCGGCGCCGGCCACGAGGCCCAGCATCTCCAGGTAGCCCTGCGGCGGCAGCACCACGATGCGCCGCGGGTCGATCAGGTGCTGCAGCCCGAAGCGCTCGACGTTGGCGCGTGTGCGCGGGTGCATCGCGAACACCAGCGGCAGCCGGGCGGCCACCTCGGCCAGCGTGCCCAGCACGTCGGCCAGCGTGGCCGCGTCGTCGACGTTCGACGGGCGGTGCAGCGTGACCACGCCCCAGCCGTGGCGATGGTCGAGCAGCGCCGGGTCGACGCCGTGCGCGCGCAGCGTGTCGGCCGGCGCGCGCGCGAGCTCGCGGTGGTGCCGCAGCGAGTCGATCATCACGTTGCCGACGAACGCGACGCGGTCTTCGGGCACGCCCTCGCGGCGCAGGTTGTCCAGCGCGCCGCGTTCGGTCGTGTAGAGCCGGTCGGCCACCTGGTCGGTGAGCTTGCGGTTGATCTCCTCGGGCATGCGGCGGTCGCCGCTGCGCAATCCGGCCTCGACGTGCACCACCGGCACGTGCTTCTTCACCGCCACCAGCGTGCACGCCAGCGTCGAGTTGACGTCGCCGACGACGACCACGCACGACGGCCGCTGCGTGTCGAGCACCGGCTCGAAACGTTTCATCACCTCGGCGGTCTGCACCGCGTGCGACGCGGAGCCGACCTCGAGGTTGACGTCGGGCCGCGGCAGCCGCAGGTCGTCGAACAGGCGGTCGTTCATCTCGGCGTCGTAGTGCTGGCCGGTGTGCACCAGCAGCGCCGGCAGCGGCGGGCGGTGCCCGGCCAGCGCGCGCAGGATCGGCGCCATCTTCATGAAGTTCGGCCGCGCACCGACGACGCACAGCACCGGGCCGATCCCGGTGGTGCCGGCGGCGGCCGTCATGGCTTGTCCCCGTCGCCCGGGCGCGTCGACGCCTCGACCAGCTTCTTCAGCAGCGACAGCGTCTGCACGTGCAGCCGCTCGAGGCGCAGCAGGCTGCGCTCGAGCCGCTGCAACTGGTCCAGCCGCTGTTCGGCGCTGAGCTGCTCGAGCTGCTGCGTCATGCTCTCGGCCAGCGCCGGGTCGAGCTTGAGCTGCGACAGGTCCAGGTCGAGCTCGGCGTCGAGCGCCAGCACCGTCGCCGCGCCGCCGGCGGCTGCGCCCGCCGGCGCCGCCGGGCGCTTGGTCGGCACGTGCGCCTCCTGCTCGAACTCCTTGACCACCTCGGCGACGTCGTCGGCCGTCAGCGTCGCCTTGTTGGCCAGGAAGCCCAGCAGCAGCAGGCGGTCGCACACCGAGTTGATGCGCCGCGGGATGCCGCCGCTGGCCTTGTGGATCGCGTCGTAGGCGGCGGCGTCGAAGATGGGCTTGCCGGTGGAGCCAGCCTTCTTCAGCCGGTGCTCGATGTAGCGCTGCGTCTCGTCGCGCTCGAGCGGGCCGATGTGGCAGCTCGCCGCCACGCGCTGGCGGAACTGCTCCATCTCGGGGCGCTGCAGGATCTCGCGGAACTCGGGCTGGCCGACGAGGAAGCTCTGCAGCAGCGCCTGGTTGCCGAACTGGAAGTTCGACAGCATGCGCAGCTCCTCGACCGCCTTGGGCGTGAGGTTCTGCGCCTCGTCGACGATCAGCAGGCAGCGCTTGCCCTGGCTGGTCTGGCTGAGCAGGAAGGCCTCGAGCGTGATCAGCAGCTCGCTCTTGGGCACGTCCTTGACCTTGAAGCCGAACGCCGCGCCGACCATGCGCAGCGTGTCCTCGGCGCCGAGCTGCGTCGTCACCAGGTGGCCGATGGTCACGTTGGTGCCGTGCAGGCTCTCGATCAGCGTGCGCAGCAGCGTGGTCTTGCCGGCGCCGATCTCGCCGGTGACGACGATGAAGCCCTCGTTGCGCGAGATGCCGTACTCGAGGTACGCCTTGGCGCGGCTGTGCTGCTTGCTGCCGAAGTAGAAGGCGGGGTCGGGGTTGAGCTGGAACGGCTTGCTCGTCAGCCCGTAGAACGCTTCGTACATGGCCGTCAGTTGAACCGCATGGTGAGCGAGGCGATCAGCGCGTTCTCGTCGTAGCCGCCGGTCGGCCGGTCGAACTCGGTGCGGCGTGCCGACAGCGAGAAGTTCGTGCGCCAGCCCACGCGCACCGACCACGTCAGCGAGGCCTGGCGGCGGCGCGTCGACTGCGTGTCGAGCTCACCGCTGCTGCGCTGCTCGGCGAGCAGCAGGTTGACCGACGACTCGGGGGTGAGCCGGTGCGCGACGTCGACGCTGAGCCCGCGCTGGCGCACGAAAGCGGTGTCGGCGAACACGTCGCCGACGTCGGTCAGCGTGTCGACGCGGCTGTTGCGCGACTGCGTGGCGGCGACGGTCAGCGTGCTGCGCTTGCCCAGCAGCGCGAACGACAGCCGCTGGCGGCGCTGCACGGTACCCGACGAGAACAGGAAGTCCGACAGCAGCAGCGTGTCGGGCGGGATGCCGTTGAGCCGCAGGAACTCGAGCACCAACTGCTCGCGCAGCAGCGGATCGGGCTGGATCGACGCGAACTGCGCATAGAACAGGTCGAACGCCGTGCCGACCGCCGCGGTCGTGCGGCCGCTGACGTCGCTCACGTCGCGGCTGTCGCTGAAGCTCCACACGGTGCGCGGCGTGCGGTGCTGGAACACCAGGTTGTAGCCGGTGCCGAAGAAGCGGTCGTCGACCTGCGCCGAGACCAGCGTGCGCTCGGTCGGCCGCCAGTCGGCGCCGACGCCGTAGCGGCGGTAGCTCTCCTTGTCGACGGTCCGGTAGTCGTTCCAGTCCATGCCGGCATTGGCGCGCACGACGAGGTCGTGGTCGACGACGTACGACACCGTGCCGAGCAGCGAGTCGGCCTCGGTGCGGCGCCCGGCGTCGTAGTCGCTGACCACGCGCACCGCCGTGACCCCCCACCCGAGCGGGCCGAACGCGGGCCCGCTGGTGACGTCGAGCTGTGCCGACGACGTGGTGCCGTCGAAGCGCGACTCGTCGGCGGCGATCGTCGCCGAGTGGTTGAGCCCCAGCCGATAGCGTGCCGTGCTGCCGAGGTTGCCCACCAGGTAGGGCGACAGCCGGTAGGTGGTGACCTGCGTGAGGTTGTCGCTGGCGCGCGAGTCGTCGGCGGGCTGGTCGCCGAACGGCGTGATCAGCTGCTGCGAGATGCGCGCGCCGCCGTCGAGGAACAGGCGGTCCTCGACCAGTTCCAGTCCGCCGCTGCTGCTCAGGTTGAGCGACTGCCTCACGTCGTTGTCGTCGCTCTCGCGCGCGTAGACGGTGCCTTCGACCGCGTAGTTCAGCGTGCCCTGCACGCGCGGCCCGCGCGCGCTGACGCGCACGCTCGGCCGCACCTTGGTGATCAGCTCGGTGCCGCGCTCGCCGCCACCGAGCCGGCCGTTGTCGGTGAGCGTCTGCGTCAGCGTCAGGCTCGGCTGCACGTAGTACGTGCGCGCCGCGCCCGACTGCGCCTGCGCCTGCGCCGCGGCGGCGGCCGTCGCCGCCAGCGCGCAGGCGCCGAGCCGCAGCGCGGCCGTTCGCCGGCGTCGCCTGCGCGCGGCTTCAGGTGGCCGGCTTGGCTTCAGCATCCGCCGCACGGCCGTAGCCGTAGCCGTAACCGTAACCGTACCCGTAGCCGCACCCGTAGGCCCCCTCGGCCTCGGCGCGCGCCTGGTTGAGCATCATCATGCGCACCGGGCACGACTCGATGGTGTGCAGCGCGTTCATCACGTCGCTCTGCTTGGTGCGGCCGGCCTGGACGACGACCACGATCTGCCCCATGTGCGTGGCCAGCACGCGTGCCTCGGTGGTGGCCAGCAGCGGCGGCGAGTCGAAGATGATCACGCGGTCGGCGTAGCGGCTGGCCATGTCGTCGAGCAGCCGCCGCATCGCCTCGCTGGCGAGCATCTCGGTGGCACGCTGGTGCGGCGTGCCGCTGGGCATCAGGCTGAGCTTGTCGACGTTGGTGCGCAGCAGCACCTCGTGCATCTGTGCCGTGCCGTCGAGCAGATCGAGCAGCCCCGGGCCCTCGGGCAGCCCGAGGTTGCGCATCACCGACGGGCGCGCCACGTCGGCGTCGACCAGCATCACCGTGTGGTCGAGCTCGGCGGCGATGCTCATCGCGAGGTTCAGCGCCGTGAAGGTCTTGCCCTCGCCGGGCAGGGCGCTGGTGATCATGATCAGGTTCGCGTGATTGATCGTCACGGCGCCGCGGCCGGCGGCGTTCTGCAGCAGCGGGCGCTTGACCACGCGGAACTGGTCGGCCACGCGCGTGCGCGGGGCGTTCGGGGTGACGATGCCGTTGGCCCCGATCAGGTCGAGGTCGAGCTCGACGCGGCGCGACGTGACGGCCGGCTCGGCGCGTCTGGCCGCGGCGGGCGCTGCCGCGGACGACGCCGGCAGCGGGCTGTCGACCTGCGGGACTTCGACCCCGGCCTGGCGCAACTGCTCCAGACGTTGCGCGGCTTGTTCGATCAGGCTGCTCATGCGTACCTCACGCGATGCGTTGCGCCATCAGGGCCATGGCCGCCATGCCGGCCATGAACAACAGCACCAGGCTGCCGGACGCAGACCAGAACTTCACCAGCTCGGCCTTGTGGCGGCGTCGGTTGACGTCGCTGACGACGGCCGACACGACGCCGATCAGCGGCAGCTGGGTCTTCAGCCGCAACTCGTTGCCGTCGTGGAAGGCGGGGCGCAGCTGGCTCGCGGCGAAGGCCAGGAACAGCCCGGCGCCCAGGCCGGCGACCAGCGCCAGTGGCAGCAGCAGCAGCCGGTTCGGCGCCACCGGCTTCGGGCTCACCCGCGGCGGGTCGATCAGGCGGAACTCGGCGATGCCCGCGGCGGTGTCGAGCTCGCCGGACATCGCTGCCGACTCGCGCCGCGCCACGAGGTCGTCGTAGTTGCGCTTGTGGATCGCGTAGTCGCGGTTCAGCTGCGCGAGTTCGGCCTCGAGCGCCGGTGACGTGCGCAGCTGCGACACGGCCTGCGCGTGCCGCGCGGCGACCTCGGCGACGCGCGCGCGCAGGCTGGCCACCTGCACCTCGGTGGACGCGACCATCTGGCCGAGCTGCTGGTACAGCGGCGACGTGCCCCCGGTTCCGGCGGGCTCGGACGCCGCCGCCGCCTCGGCCGCCTCGCGCAGCGACGCCAGCTCCTTGTCCTTCTGCGCCTCGAGGTCCTTCAGCAGGCGCCGAGCGGCGACCACGTCGGGGTGGATCTCGGTGAAGCGCAGCAGCAGCGAGTCGAGGTTGCGCTTGGTCGCGTCGATGCGCGAGTCGATCTCGGGCGTGCTCACCCGCGACGACCAGTCGGCCCGCGTGGCAGGGCGCGACGTGCCCGCGGTCTTCGCCGCGTCGAGTTGCGCCTTGGCCGCGTCGCGCGCGTTCTCGGCCTCGCGCAGCTGCAGCTTGGCCTGGTCGAGCTGGTTGGCCAGGTCGGTCACGCGCGACAGCGAGTCGGTGCCGCCGGCGGTCAGCTGGCGGTCGATGTTGCGCAGCCGGAACTCCTTCAGGCGCATCTCGGCTTCCTCGAGCCGCTGCTCGTACTGCTTGATCTGCTCGTCGAGGAACGCCTTGGCCGAGTCGGCGTCGCGCCGCGTCGCGCCCAGGCTCGACTCGACGAAGATCGACACCAGCGACTGGATCACCCGCTGCGCCTTCTCGCGGTCCTCGTGACGGTACGACAGGTTATAGAGGTTGCCGAGGTCGCGGCCGGCGGTGGCGATCCGCAGGTCCTTCATCAGGTCGGTGACCAGCTGCTCCTGCTGCGACTTGGTGCGCGCCCCCAGGTCGAGGTCGGCCATGCGCACGAGCTTCTCGACGTTGGGGCGGCTGATCAGCGTGCGGCTGAGCATCGCCACCTGCTGCTGCACGTTGGGCTGCACCGCCAGCCCCGACATCAGCGGCTTGAGGATCGACTGCGTGTCGACGTGGATGCGCGCCGTGGCCTCGTACTGGTCGGGGATCTTGAACACCACGCCCACGCCCACGGCGGCGACCACCCAGGCGACGATGACCGACGGCCAGCGGTACTTCCACATCCCGCGGGCGACGGTGGCGATCTGCTTGACGAGTTCTTCCATGGCGTTGTCCGGTGATGCGTGCGGCGGCCCGCCAGGCGGGGCCGACCGGCGGTGCCTGTCAGCCGCGGATCAGAAGAAGCTCTGCGGGATGATCAGGATGTCACCCGGCTTGACGTCGACGTTGGCCGACACGTCACCGCGCTTGATCAGGTCGCGCAGCCGCACCGAGTACTGCTTGTTGCCTTCCGAGGTGCGCAGGATGGTGGCCTTGTTGCCGTCGGCGAAGTCGGTCAGGCCGCCCACCGCGATCATCACGTCGAGCATCGTCATGTTCTGCTTGTAGGGCAGGAACTGCGGCCGCGCCGCTTCGCCGACGACGCGGATCTGCTCGCTGTACGGGCCGACGAAGCTGGTGACCATGATCGTCACCTGCGGGTCGACGATGAACTTCGACAGTTCCTTGGACACCTCGCTGGCCAGTTGGCTCGGCGTCCGGCCCTGCGCCATGATCTCGTCGATCAGCGGCGCGGCGATGCGCCCGTCGGGGCGCACCGGCACGGTGGTCGTCACCTCGGGGTTGCGCCAGACGAACACGGTCACGCTGTCGCCGGCGCCGATGATGTAGCGGTAGTCGGGCGTGGCGGCGCTGGTGGGCGCCGGCGGGTGGTCGGGGGTGCTGGAGCAGGCGGCCAGCAGGCCCGCGACGGCCAGCCCCGACAGCGCGGCGAACAGCCGCTCGACGAAACTCGGATTGCTCTTCACGGCGCGTCCCTTTCGATGTTCCGGATCCCTGGTCGACCGGGGCCCGCAGGCCCGTCGGCCGCTCGCGGGCCGTGCACCCGGGAGCGTTCGGATCTCGTTTTGCATGATGTCACAGCCGGGTGGCGGCTCGACGCCGCGGCCTTCGCATTCGCCGCACGCGGGCAACAATTCACGCCCCTCGGACAAGGGGTTGACCTCGCGGACCCCTGTTCCGCGGCGCCCGGCCGCCCGACGCCGCCGAACGCCCCGCCGGCGGGCGCCGGCCGGGCGCGCCCCTGGCGGCCTCGGGTCAGCCGCCCGCCGCCATGCCCAGCCGCGGGCGGATCAGCCGCAGCAGCAGCCGCTGCAGCGGGTTGGCGTTGCCGAACGGCCGCCAGGTGAAGCGCAGCTGCTGACGGTAAGCGTCGAACTGCATCGCCCACGGCGCCGCGCGCAGCGGGCCGCGGCCCAGCAGCACCTTCAGCACCGCGGTGCCCATCACCCCGGCGCACAGGTCGCAGGCCATCGCCGTCGACGGCCCGCGCTGCCCTGCGAAGTCGACCGCCTCGGGCGCGGCCAGGTAGTGGCGCTGCAGCATCGCCGGCGACAGCCCGGCGATGAAACGCGCAAACTGCTCCTGCCGCGGCACGCCGTCGAGCCGGAAGTACTGCTCGAACGACATCCCGCCCGGCGCGAAATACATCAGCGCCACGCCCATGCCCAGCGGCGCCGCGGTCAGCGCCGGGATGCCCTTGGCGTGGCAGGCCGCGAACAGCAACCGCCGCGCCTCGATGGCGAAGAAGTCGATGCCGTCGACGTAGACGTCGACGCCGTCGAGGAAGGCATCGACGTTGTCGGGTGTGACCCCACAAGAAAAACTATTGACATCAATCGTCGGATTGATGTCCTGTGCCATACGCGCCATCACATCGACCTTGTCCTGCGAAACCGTCGACATGAATGCGCCCGCCTGGCGGTTGAAGTTGTGCACCTCGAAGCGGTCCAGGTCGGCGATGTTGAACTTGCCGAAGCCCAGTCGCGCGAGTGTCAGCAGGTGACCCCCCCCGACGCCCCCCATCCCGGCGACTGCGACGCGCGCGCCCCGCAGCCGCTCCTGCTCGGGCGCGGTGACCCAGCCGATGTTGCGCGAGAAGGCGGTTGCGTAATCGAACCGCGGGGGCACAGTTGATAGCATCGGCGCAACGATAACGCGAGCCCTCCCGGCGGGCACTGGCGTTGCGCCCTGTTTCAGTTGAGGCCGTCGAAGACCGCGCAGTTTGGCAGGTCACGGCGCACGACAGCGCCGACAATCAGAGCGTGACCGCGACCGACACCCCGGATGAGTAGTACCGACGTCCTTGCACGCATCCTCGATCTCGGTCGCTGGGCGCCCAGCGGCGACAACACGCAGCCTTGGCGGTTCGAGATCGTGGATGGTGCGCACGCCGTGATCCACGGTTTCGACACGCGCGACCACTGCGTCTACGACCTGGACGGCAGGCCGAGCCAGATTTCGCTCGGCGCACTGATCGAGACGATCGCGATCGCCAGCTCGGACCACGGGCTGCGGCTGCAGGCCGACCTGAGGCCCGACAGTTCACCAGCGCATCCGGTGTTCGATCTTCAGTTCGCGGCCGATCCGTCGGTGCGGCGCGATCCGCTGGTGGATGTCATCGCCCGACGCAGCGTGCAGCGAAAACCGTTCGCGACGACCGCCCTCACCGCCGCCGAACGCGGCGAGCTCGAACGCGCCGTCGGACCCGGGCACCACGTGCAATGGGTCGACGCCTGGCGCGGCCGCCTCGGCATGGCCGGCCTGCTGTTTCGATCCGCACGCCTTCGCCTCGTGACGCCGGAGGCCTACCGGGTCCATCGCGACGTGATCGAGTGGGACGCGCAGTTCAGCGCCGACCGGGTGCCCGACCAGGCCCTGGGCGTCGACAAGGCCATGCTGAAGATGATGCGCTTCGCGATGCACAGCTGGGAACGGGTGAAGTTCTTCAACCGCTTCCTGGCCGGAACCTGGATGCCACGCATCCAGATGGACTTCGTGCCTGCGCTGGCATGCGCCTCGCACTTCCTGCTGCTCGCCCGGGAGTCACCGCAAAGCGTCGAGGCCTACGTGGCCGCGGGCCGTGCCATGCAGCGATTCTGGCTGACGGCGACTCGCCTCGGGCTCATGCTGCAGCCCGAGATCACGCCGCTGGTGTTTGCGCGCTACGCGCGGGAAGGTCGCACCTTCTCGGTCAGGCCCAGCGCGCTGGCCGAGGCGCGTCGGGTCGGCGACGACCTGCGTCGGCTGCTCGGCGCGCAGGCCGTGAGTCACGGCGTGTTCATGGGTCGCATCGGCCACGCCCCCCAGCCAACGGCCCGATCGGTGCGCAAGGAGCTATCCGAACTCCGGCACGGCGCAGCCGCCTCGGCATCGCAGCGCGAGCGGGCATGAATCAGCCGCAGCCGGTGGCCGAACTCGTCGGCGTCGACAAGACCTACCGGCTCGATGCCGTCGACGTGCCCGTGTTGCACAACATCAAGCTGCTCGTGCGCCCCGGGCAGTTCACCGTCCTGCTCGGGCCGTCGGGCAGCGGCAAGACGACGCTGCTCAACATCATCGGCTGCATCGACCGCCCCGACCGGGGCCAGGTGACCGTCGGCGGGTGCGACACCGGTCCGCTGTCCGACGACGAGCTCTCCGATTTCCGCGCCCGCAACGTCGGCTTCATCTTCCAGAACTTCAACCTCCTGCCCGTGCTGACCGCGTACGAAAACGTGGAGTACCCGATGCTGCTGGCCGGACTCGCCCCCAAGGTCCGTGCGGAGCGCGCGACCCACCTGCTGAAGTCGGTCGGGCTGGCGGACCGTGCAAGGAACCTGCCCGGCCAGTTGTCGGGCGGCCAACGCCAGCGTGTGGCCATCGCCCGGGCATTGGCGCTGCGGCCCAAGCTGGTGATCGCCGACGAACCGACCGCCAACCTCGACAGCCGCACCGGCCGCTCGATCCTGGCCCTGATGCGGCGCATGCAGCAGCAGTACGAGATCTCGTTCATCTTCTCGTCGCACGACCGTGCGGTCATCCGCGAGGCCGACGACACGATCTTCCTCAAGGACGGCGTCATTCGCGGCATCCGGCGCCGCGGCGACGCCAGCCCCGTGCCCCCGCCCGACAGCGTGCCCGGTCGATGACCGACCTCCTGCTCGCCGTTCGCAACCTGCTGCGCAACCGGCGCAGGTCGTTTGCCACCTTCATCGCGCTGGCCATCGGCACGGCGTCGATCCTGTTGTTCGGCGGCTTTCGCGCGAACATCCAGTACAGCATGCACACCGCCTACGTGCGCGAGGGCGGCCACCTGCAGATCCAGCACCGCGACTTCTTCCTCTACGGCAACGGCAACCCCACCGCCTACGGGATCGCGCGCTACGAGGCCATCGTGGCCGCCGTGCGGGCCGACGACACGCTTCGCGCGATGGTCACCGCCATCACGCCGACGCTGCAGTTCGGCGGCATCGCCAGCAACTTCGCGGCCGACGTGTCGCGCACGGTGGTCGGCGTCGGCATGGTCGCCGCGGACCTCAACCGGATGCGGCAGTGGAACGAGTTCGGACTGCCGCTGTTTTCGACGCACTTCGCGCTCGAGGGCGCCGCCGATGACGCGGCGATCGTCGGCATCGGCGTGGCGCGGGTGCTGCAGCTGTGCGAGGCACTGAATGTCTCCGACTGTCCGAAGCCTCTCGGCCGGCCACCCGCCGACGGCGAGGCACTGCCGCAGGACATCGCGACCCTGGCGGCTGGCTCGGTCGGGCGAGGCGAAGCGTCGCGGACCAGCGCACCGCGGATCGATCTGCTGGCGAGCACCTCCGGTGGCGCGCCCAACGTCGTCTCGCTCGAGGTCATCCGCGCCGAGCGCCAGGGGTTCAAGGAACTCGACGAGATCTACCTCATGCTGCAGCTACCCCAGGCACAGCGCCTGGTCTATGGCCGCTCTGCGCCGAAGGCGACGTCGATCATGGTGCAGCTCGAACGCACGGCGCAGCTCGACGTTGCGAAGGAGCGCCTGACGGCGCTGCTCGAGCAGGTGGGCGGCGGCCAGCCGCTGACCGTGCTCGACTTCCGCACCCTGAACCCCTTCTTCGTGCAAACGATCCAGATGTTCAACGCCATCTTCGGCTTCATCTTCGTGCTGATCGCCTCCATCGTGCTGTTCACGGTGGGCAACACGATGAGCACCGCAGTGATGGAGCGCACCGTCGAGATCGGCACGATCAGGGCCATGGGCCTGCGGCAAAGAGGTGTCCAGCGGCTGTTCGTGCTGGAGGGCACCCTGCTCGGCGTCGCCGGCGCCGTCTCGGGAGCGGTCTTTTCCATCGCCGTCGCGGGCTTCGTCAACTGGCTCGGGCTCACCTGGCTGCCACCGGGCAGTGGCGACCGCCTGCCCCTGCTGCTGCTGGTCTGGGGCGAGACGCCGATGATCCTCGGCACGACGCTCGGCTTGATTGCCGTGGCGACGCTTTCCGCGTGGTGGCCGGCCCGTCGGGCGTCGCGCCTGAACATCGTCGACGCGCTGCGTCACGTGTGACGCCAACATGGAGCCTGCGATGAACGTCTTCCGCCGCCTGCTGCTGCTCACGGCCGCCACCGCGCTCGGCGCGCACGCGGCACCCGATGCGCAGCGCATCCTCGCCGCCAGCGACGCCGTGCGCAACCCGGGGCGGCCGTTCAGCGTCACCGTCGTGCTCACCGAGTTCCAGGCGGGCAAGCGCGTGGACGGCAGCACGATGGTGACCTACTCGCGCACGCTCGAGGAAGGCGCGCAGTTCGCCAGCCTCGTGCGCTTCGTGGCCCCGGCGCGCGACGCGGGCAAGCTGATGCTGAAGAACGGCAATGACCTGTGGTTCTTCGACCCGAGCACGAAGGCCAGCGTGCGCCTGTCGCCGCAGCAGCGCCTGATGGGACAGGCGTCCAACGGCGACGTCGTCACGGTCAACCTGGCCCGCGACTACCGGGCCGCCCTGCAGGCGGAAGAGGACGTGCAGGACGGCGAGCGCCGCAATCGGCGCGCGTACCGGCTCCGCCTGGCTGCGGCGACGCCGGACGCGACCTACAGCGACATCGACCTGTGGGTCGATGCGGCAAGCAGCCACCCGATCAAGGGGCTGTTCTACGCCGACTCCGGGCGCCTGCTGAAGACCGTGTACTACCGGCGATTCCAGCAGCAACTCGGTGCCGAGCGGCCGACCGAACTCGTCATCATCGACGGCGTGAATCCGCAGTCGGTCACGCTGATGCGGCTGTCCGACTACGCGCAGAAGCGCATCCCCGTCAGCTGGTTCCAGCGAGACTACCTGCCCCGCTTCCAACCCGAGGACCAAGAGTGATCACCTCTCCCAGGCTCCCGTGGCATGCGCTGATCTGCGCCGTGCTGGCCGTGTCGACGCACGCGATGGCCGCCGATGGCACGGACGCGCTCGATCTGCAGTCGGATGCGCCCGGGCAGACGGCCGGCAGCGACGACTCGAAGCTCTTCGTCGAAGGCGCGGTCGGCCACGCGCGGCAGCGCTACGGCCTGGGTTCGCGCACGATCAGCCGCGCCACGGTCGACGCGCGCCACGTGGCACGCTTCGCCGCGTCGACACAGGCCACGCTGTCGGCACGCATCGACGCGACCGACCCGCAGGACGCGCGCATCAGCGGCGCCGTGTTCAGCCTGCGCGAGGCCTACTTCGGGTGGCAGGACGACGCCGCGACCCACGTCGTCGAGTTCGGCCGCATCAACCTGCGCGAAGGCCCGGGCTACGGGTACAACCCGACCGACTTCTTCCGCGACCACGCGCTGCGCACGATCACCACCGTCAATCCGTTCACGCTGCGCGAGAACCGCATGGGTGCCGTGATGCTGCGTGCGCAGCGGCTGTGGCCCGGTGGCTCGCTGGCCGTCGCGTACGCACCCAAGCTGGAGAGCCGGCGCAGCGACGAGGGTTTCAGCGCCGACCTGGGCGCCACCAACGCCCGCGACCGTGGCCTGCTGACGCTCAGCCACCGGGTGACGCAGGCCTTGAACGCGCAGGCGCTGCTCTACAAGGAGCAGGGGTCGTCGGCGCGCGTCGGCGCCAGCCTGACGGCCTTGCTGTCGGACGCCGCGGTCGTGCACGCCGAGTGGTCGCACAGTCGCGAGAGCGACCTGCTGTCGCGAGCGCTGGGCCTGCCGGGCGATACGCACAGTGAAGACCGGGCCACCGTCGGTGTCACTTACACCACGGCGACACGGCTGTCGCTGACCGCCGAGTACCAGTACAACGGCTTCGCGCTCGACCGGCGCGGCTGGCGGGCACTGGAATCGCTCGGCCTGCCAGCGCAATCGGCGTATTACCTCCAGTCGCAGTCGCTGCAGGACAACGCCGCACGCCATGCGGTGATGCTCTACGCGGTGCAGCGCGACCTGGGCGTGAAGAACCTCGACCTGACCGGTCTCGTCAAGCTCAACCGCAGCGACCGCAGCCGGATGCTGTGGCTGGACCTGCGCTACCGTCTGGACGCCTTCGACGTGGCGCTGCAGGCGCAGCACAACGGCGGCGACGCCGGCTCGGAGTTCGGCATCGTGCC